>CAYOBW010000031.1:27380-37867 GCA_964402115.1 uncultured Victivallales bacterium | reverse complement strand
GATGCTGAAGACCCGCGGCGAGACGTTCGAAGGCAAGGTCTGCACGGTCTCCGGTTCGGGCAACGTGGCCCAGTACACGATCGAGAAGCTGAATCAACTCGGCGCCACGTGTGTGACGCTGTCCGACTCGGACGGCACGATCTACGACAAGAACGGCATCAACGCCGAGAAACTGGCGTGGGCGATGGACCTCAAGAATGTCCGGCGCGGTCGCATCAAGGAATACGCCGAGGTGTTCAAGGCCGAGTACCTGCCCGGCAAGCGGCCGTGGGGCGTGCCCTGCCAGTGCGCCTTCCCGAGCGCCACGCAGAACGAGATTGACGGCAACGACGCGAAGGCGCTGCTCAAGAACGGCTGCTACGTCGTGGCCGAAGGCGCCAACATGCCCAGCACGCCGGAAGCGGCGGACCTGTTCGTGCAGAACCGGATCCTCTACGGTCCCGGCAAGGCGGCCAACGCCGGCGGCGTGGCGACCTCGGGCCTGGAGATGAGCCAGAACTCGATGCGTCTGGGCTGGTCGCGCGCGGAAGTGGATCAGCGGCTCAACGGCATCATGGTGAGCATCCACAAGGCGTGCTGCACGGCCGCCGAGATGTATGGGCAGCCCGGCAACTACGTGATGGGCGCGAACATCGCCGGCTTCACGAAGGTCGCCGATGCCATGCT
Source organism: uncultured Victivallales bacterium (assembly GCA_964402115.1). GTDB lineage: Bacteria > Verrucomicrobiota > Kiritimatiellia > UBA8416 > CAYOBW01 > CAYOBW01. Next base: position 37,201 of record CAYOBW010000031.1, on the reverse strand, counting down.
GGACCAGGGCCTCGTCTGAGCCGGTCCTGACACCTGACGGAGAACGGGGCGGCCCGCAGGGGCCGCCCCGTTGCTTTTGTGCGAAACGGCCCCCTTTCAGAACCCGCGGAGAGGGCACGGGGCGCCTGCGAAGCGGGAGTCGCCCGCCAAGGTGAGGAACGGCCTCATGGCCGGTCAGGGTTGAGCAACTCCTCGCGACGGACCGATTGGATCACGGCATCGAACTGCTGCAGGAAGAGCGACCGGTCGCGCTGCGTCAGCGGCGCAGGTCCCCCCGTTAGCGCCCCCGCGCTACGCAGTTCGGACAACAGGTCCCGCATCGCGACGGTCTGACCGATGTTGTCTTCCGTAAACAGCTTCCCTGCCGGGCTGAGCACTCGCGCGCCTTTCTTCAGACAGTGGTTCGCAAGCGGAATGTCAGATGTGACCACGATGTCACGAGTGCCCACGTGTTCGACAATCCAGTCGTCAGCCGCGTCTGACGCGGCCCCCACAACGGCAAGCGTAACGCCTCGCCCAGACGGAACTCGCATCCACGAGTTGGCCACCAGGGTGACATGAAGTTTGTACCGGCTTGCGACGCGATACACCTCCTGTTTGACCGGGCACGCATCAGCGTCTACGAAAATGCTCAGCAAATTGGAGTTTTCCTCCTGGACCGCGATCTTATCCGGGGTCCTCATACACGCCCGGCGTCATGGTGACGAAACCGCGAGCCTGCCGCCGTTGTCCGTTCATCCATCCGCCTTGTCTGCCCGTGCGCCGATCGTCCGCCTCCTCACGACGAGGGCGACGCTACGCGCTCCTTCGCGCCTTGCAGCGCGTAGTCGGGGGCCAGCGCCCGCGGGTCCAGCCGCGACTTGATCAGGAGGTAGACAGTTTGAACGGCCTTCGCCGGTTGCAGCGCGCTCTTGTCGCTCTCGTTGGCGGCCAGCGGCAGGAACAGGGCCTTGAGGTCTCCTTGCTTGTCAACGACACCAAGCAGATCGGGGCGCGTTCCCTTGAACTCGGCCAGCCAGGGGGTAGTGGGCGACAGCCGATCCGTGCGGCCCCCCGGCACGAGGTTACGCAAGCCGCCTTCAGCCTCGCCACGGTTCATGCCGGGCCGCAGTTCGACCACGACTACGCCGCCAGTCGCCATGTAGGCCCGAACCGTCGCGGCCACCGAACCCTCTTTGAGGGCGTTGCCGCCGACCAAGCACAACACGGGCAGCGCTCGCACCGTCTCGAGACTGACATCCGGCTTCAACTGCGTGAACCCCACGGTCACACCCGCATCCTTCTCGACATACTCAACCACGCGGCTGAGCACGTAGGGGGCGTTGCGCAACTCCTCGGTGCGGATGTAGCCGGCAATGGGCGGCCGCACGCCGCTGGCCAGAAACTCCAGCGCGCATGCCGTATTCAGCACCCGCCAGTTTCCCGAGTCCGTGCCCACGGCATCGCGCGTGCGAAACACATCCAGCGCCTTCGCCGCGAACGACTTGCGTCCGCCCTCCGGCAAGGCGGCAAGCTTGGCGGCCAAGGCCGCGCGCCAAGCCGTGAGACTGGACGATATCTGGAGGGGCGGCAGGGGTTCGGTGGTGCCGTCGGCGTATTTGCGAGTGGGAGGCGTGGGCGACCCCCAGCTTCCATTGGCATTCTGGGCGCGAACCGTCTTGCGCGCCAGCCACTCCCATACATCGCGACGGTCCTCCTCGCAGCTGCCGGGCACGCGGTGGCAGTCGACCGCCACGCTCAACAGATCCCAGGGGCTGGCTGCACCCGTGCCCTGGTAGGTCTTGAAGCCGGTCACCAGTGGCGCAACCGCGGCCAGGAGGGCCGTTCGCCCCTTGGCCAGTTCGTCCGCGCTGACCACACCTGAACCGGACGCGGAAGACTCGACGACAGCCTGCAAAGCGGCCAGGCCGCGGGCGATGGACAGTGCGTGCCGGGGCGACTCCAGCGGCAGCATCAGGGCGGGGTCCAGCGCCGTCACACCCAGCTCCTGAAAATCCTGGCAGGGCTGCTGTACGTTCAACTCCGTCCACCCGCCGTCGGCAGCCTGGGTTTTTGCCAGCGCCGCGGCCGCGCGCTCGAACACCGTTTCAGCTTTCTCCGGCGCGAGCAGCTCGGACATGGCGGAAACCATCGGCCGCGGCGTCTTCCCGGGCAGCAGCTTCTGGCGGGCGGCCTCGCGCAACGCCGTCAGCGCCAGTTCGGAGGACTCCAGGTCGGCCAGGGTCTGGTTCTGAAAGTAGTAGGGAGCGCCATCCCGCATGACCGGCCGCTCCCCGGGCGGGGCAACCGTGTCGCCGCGCGTCATCTTGCGGTCCAGGCGGCCCAACTGCGAGACGCGCGGATAGAAACGCAAGAGGTCCGCAAGTTTCGCCTCGAGGTCGCTTTTGCGCGTCGCGTCGGCGCCGGCGCCGGCGAGATCCTCGCGCAGCTTGCGTTCGCGCGCCTGCATGGCCGCCAGCAAGCGTGTGTTGACGCAGACGGGCCCCCACAAGCCACGCGCGGGTCCATCCGTGATCTGGCCGTCCAGCAAACGGCTGAGCAGCATCTCGCGGGCCGGCGTGTACGCCGACTCCGACAGGCGGCAGAACGCCAGGGCCAACCAGGCTACATCCCAGGTGGTGTCAGGCGGCCCATCGCGCTCGATCAGCTTGTTGAGACGGTCTGCCAGTGCCCGCACGACCGGATCGCGTTCCGCCACCCCGCAGAGGCGCAGCGTCGCCAGCACACAACCGTTGTCGCCCAGGAAACCGGAGCCCCAGCGGTCCGGATCGGCAGAGCCTCCCGCCGCCTGTCCACGGGTGCGGTTGACGGGAATAACAGGCAGCCCGTCTCGCCCCGCGCGACATTCGCTCAGCAGGTAGGCAACGCCGTCGGCCATAGCTGCGCGCACGGTGTCCGTGACTAGCGTGGGCGGCGCATTGGTCACCTCGCTCCCCGCGCCCGCCGGCGTATCCGCGGCGCCCGCCACGCCGCAAGCCACAGTCAGAATCAACAACCCGCAACCTGACAGCTTCATGCCGACCTCTGCGCTGGCGGTTGCCGCAGCTGCCGCCCGGCAGGACGGCACATCCGGCAACCATTCGTGGCGTGTTTGTAACACAAGCGACACGTTCGTTCAACACGTGCTTTTCCGCTTGCCACAGGCAGCGCGTATCCGGTACAGTCTCCCCCCTTAATTGGTCTCCGGCTTGTGCAACGATTCTTGTGGATCACGCCAACCGGGCCAGAAGCGAGTGTTCCCCCCGCCACAGGGGCGGAACCAAAGCGGATTCTGTGTGCCCTCAGGGCGCACGCAGCAAGGAGGTAACTGTGGCCGAAGACAGCCCCACGACGACAACCGTTCCCGTTTCTCCCGCCCCCGTTGCGGCAGCCCCCGTGGCAGCCGTGCCCGCGGCAGTAGTGCCGGAAGTTCCGCAGGAAGTGACCGTGCGCGCCCTGCTCGATGCAGGCCTGCATTTCGGCCACCAGACCAAGCGCTGGAACCCGAAGATGCGCCGGTACATTTTCGACAAGCGCAACGGCATCCACATCATCGATCTGTCCAAGAGCCTGATCATGCTGAAGGACGCGGAAGCCTTCGTCCGCGAAACGGTGGCCAACGGCAAGAGCATTCTCTTCGTCGGCACCAAGAAGCAGGCGCAGCAGGTGATCAAGGAATCCGCCATGTCCTGCGGCCAGTTCTTCGTCACCCACCGCTGGCTCGGCGGCACGCTCACGAACAACGTGACGATCCGCAAGAATATCAAGCGCATGCGGGATATCGAGAACAAGGAGCAGAGCGGCGAGCTCGAGAAGCTGCCGAAAGCCGAAGCCTCCGCGCTACGCCGCGAGATGGAGAAGCTGCGCCGCAACCTCGGTGGTATAGCAGCCATGGCCGAGATGCCGGGCGCGCTGTTCATCGTGGACATCAACTGCGAAGCCAATGCCGTCAAGGAGGCCAACAGGCTGGGCATTCCGGTGGTCGCGATCGTGGATACCAACTGCGACCCCGATCCGATCGACTACGTCATTCCCGGCAACGACGACGCCATTCGCGCCATCAAGCTCATTGCCGGGTCGCTGGCCGAGCAGTGCCGCCAGGGCGAGTCGGAGTACGCGAAGGTAGCCGCCGACATGGCCCGCCGGCGCTCGGACAACTCGCGGAGCGCCGAATTCGGCGCCGACGGCGAGCGTATCGGACGCAAGGGCGAGGAACAGGACGATGCCGCTGCCCAGGCACGGCGCGCCAACACGCGCAAGTTCGCCGCCCAGCGCCGCGTCACCAAGCCGCGCGGCAAGGATGATGGCGCGCCCCGGACAGCCGCTTCGTAACAACAGACACGACGGGCGCCGTCCGCCGCTGGCGGTCGGCGCCCACGATCACCCCTCAGCGAGGAGCAGGAACATGGCAGAGATTAGCGCCACACAGGTCAAGGAACTGCGCGACGCCACGAACGTCAGCATGATGGAGTGCAAGAAGGCCCTCGTGGAAGCCGGGGGCGATATGGAGAAGGCCACCAAACTGCTGCGCGAACGCGGTATGGCCGTGGCTGCCAAGCGTGCCTCCAAGGAAGCCAACCAGGGCATCATCGCGTCCGAAAGCGCGCCCGACGGGAAAACCGTGTCGATGGTCGAAGTGAACTGCGAAACCGACTTCGTCGCGCGCAACGAGGATTTCAAGGCCTTCGTGAAGTCGGCCGCCGTGAAAGCGCTGGCCGTCGACAACGTAGCCGAAGCGCTGAACGACGAGTTGATGGCCAAGATCGCGGCCGTCGGCGAGAACATGAGGATTCGCCGCAACGTCCGCTACATCCTGACCCAGACCGGTCGCTTGGCGAGTTACATCCACCTGGGCGGCAAGGTCGGCGTGCTGGTCGAACTGGGCTGCGCCAAGGACGAGACCGTCGCCAGCCCCGTGTTCGACGAGGTGGCCCGCGACCTGACACTGCAAATCGCCGCCGCCAACCCACGCTACCTGACGGCAGCGGACGTACCGGCCGCGGAGATCGCGTCCGAGCGCGAGATCTACGCCAAGCAGGTTGCCGACAAACCGGCCCCGATGATCGAGCAGATCGTCATGGGCAAGGTCAAGAAGTTCTGCAGCGAAGTGTGCCTGGTGGATCAACCGTTCGTCAAGGATCCCAAGCAGAAGCAGACCGTGACGGACATGCTGAAGGAAAAGGGCAAGCAACTGGGCGACTCGCTGACCGTGCGACGTTTCGTGCGGTATCAACTCGGCGCCTGAGTGCCCCACGACATGAGCACGAGCGCGAAACTGCGATTCGTCACTTTTCTGACGTTTGTGCGGTTTCCGCTCGTGCTTCTTTTTTTTGCGGGGGCCATCGTCTACACCGTGCCGCAGTATCGCGAGCCGTGGCTCTTCATCACCGTCTTCGCGTCCCTGATCCTGTCCGCGGCGACGGATCTCTTCGACGGCTACTTCGCCCGACGCTTCAAGGTCGTGACCGCCTTCGGCGCGCATGCCGATCCGCTGATGGACAAGTTTTTCTACTTGGCGTCGCTGCCGCTGCTGGTGTTCGCGACGATGCGCCAGGGCCACACGGGGCACGGGGTCGTGCTGCTCGTGCTGACGCTGCTGTTCCTGGCGCGCGACCAGTGGGTGACCTTCCTGCGCTCGATCGGGGCGATGTACGCGGTCAGCGGCCAGGCGGACTGGTCCGGCAAACTACGCACCGCCGTCAACTTTCCGCTGATCTGCACGATCTACTACTACCAGGAAGCCCCGCCGGCCTGGCAGTTTGTCCTGCCTTGGATGGTCTATGTCTTCGAGGCGCTGGGCCTGGCCTTGACGGTGCTTTCGCTATTCACCTACACGCGCCGCTACTGGCCGTACCTGCTGCGGGCGGCGTCGCTCAACGACGAGCGTGGCTAGGCGCGGCCGTTCACTCGCCGAACAGGCTGAGTTGCTGGCGATCGCGCGGTTCCCGTCGCTTGCGCTGGCGGGCCAGGTTGGGCTGGCCGCTTTCCGCGATCTCGCCTTCCTCGAGGTTGGTCAGGATCTCGCGCGCGCGGTCAATCACCTCCACCGGCAGGCCGGCGAGGCGGGCCACCTGGATGCCGTAACTCTTGTCGGCGGCTCCCGGCACGATCTTGCGCAGGAACACAATGCTGTCGCCCTTCTCGCGCACCAGTACGTTGTAATTCTTCACGCCGGTCATGGTCAGCGCCAGATCGGTCAGCTCGTGGTAGTGCGTGGCAAAGAGCGTCTTGGCCTTCGTGGACGGGTTGTTGTGCAGGTGCTCGGCCACGGCCCAGGCGATGCTGATCCCGTCGAAGGTGCTGGTGCCCCGGCCGATCTCATCAAGCACGATCAGGCTGCGGGGCGTGGCGTTGTGCAGGATGTTGGCCGTCTCCTGCATCTCCACCATGAACGTGCTGCGGCCGCGCGCCAGGTCGTCGCTCGCGCCCACGCGCGTAAACACCCGGTCCACGAGGCCGATCTCCGCCGCGGCTGCAGGCACGAACGAACCCATCTGCGCCATGATCACCAGCAGGGCCACCTGCCGGATGTACGTGGACTTGCCGGCCATGTTCGGACCGGTAAGGATCGCGAGCTGGTTGGCCGAACCATCCAGCTGCGTGTCGTTGGGCACGAAGCGCTCGGCGTCCGGCATCTGCTCCACGACCGGGTGTCGCCCGTCCCGGATGAGCAGCCGGTCCGACTCATCCATCGCAGGTTGCACGTAGCGGTTGGTCAGCGCCCGGTCGGCCAGCGCCGCCAGCACGTCCACCTGGGCCAACGCCGCAGCCGAACACTGGATCGCCGCCGTCTGCGCCACGACGCGGTCGCGCAGCGCGACAAAAAGCTCATACTCGAGGGCGACGGCGCGCTCCTGCGCGCTGAACACCTTCGTCTCGTACTCCTTCAACTCCGGCGTGATGAAGCGCTCGCCGTTGACGAGCGTCTGCTTGCGCGTGTAGTCGGCCGGCACGTTCCCGAGCTGTCCACGGGAAACCTCGATATAGTACCCGAAAACCCTGTTGTGCCGCACCTTCAGCGTGGGAATCCCGGTGCGCCGCTGTTCGCGCGCCTGGTACTCCGCAAGCCACGTGCGCCCCTGCATCGCGGCCTGGCGCAGTTCGTCCAAAGGCGGGTGGTAGCCGTCGCGGATGATGCCACCCTCCTTGATGGTGAGCGGGGGCTCCTCGGCGAGGGCTTGGGCGATGGCCTCGGCGAGCTCCGGCAGCGGCTCGATGGCAGCGCCCTGGGTTGACAGCAGAGGGTCCGACGCGGCCGTGAGTTGTTGCTTGAGCGTCGGCAACTGGGCGAGCGACTGTCCGATGGCCAGTACGTCCCGGGCATTGCCCGTGCCGGCGCCCACGCGGGCTATCAGCCGCTCCAAGTCGCGCACGTGACCAAGCGCCTCACGCAGGTCGCGCAGGAGCACACGCGCCCCGGCGAAGTGGCCGACGGCCGCGTGCCGGCGCCGGATCGGCTCCAGGCCGGCCAGCGGCCGGAGGAGCCAGTCGCGCATCAACCGGGCGCCCATCGCGGTCCGGGTCGTGTCGAGCACCTTGAGCAGGGAGAAGGCGGGGCCGCTGCGCGAGGAGACGAGATCGAGATTCGAGCACGTTGCCTCGTCCAGCACGAGGAAGGCGCTCGTTTGGCGCACGTGGAAAGCGCGCACGTGCCCCACGCCGCGCCGCAACGTGTCGCGCACGTAAGCCAACAGCCCGCCGGCAGCGCCCACGACCGGCCCGCACCCCTCGCACCCGAAGCCATCCAGCGAATGCACGCCAAAGTGGCGCAACAGCAGCGTGCGCGCGGCATCGGCCTCGAAGGTCCAGTCCTCGCCGGACGTGACTGTCGTCCCGGCCAACGCGCCCAGCACGGCCCGGAAGGCCGGGTCGGCGCGCAGGGCGTCGGGCGTCACGCACTCGCTGGGCGCCTGGCGGCGCAGGGCGTCGCGCAGGACCTCCTCGCCCGCCACCTGCTCGCCCCAGAAGAGTCCCGTGGAAAGATCCAGCAACGCCAGCCCGTACCCGCCCACGCCCATCCGGCAGATGCCGGCCAGGAAGTTGTTGCGCGTCGCATCGAGGATGTTGTCCTCGATGACCGTGCCAGGGGTTACGATCCGGGTGATCTCGCGCCGGACAATCCCCTTGGCCGTGGCGGGATCTTCCACCTGCTCGCAAATGGCCACCTTCCAGCCGGCCCGTATCAACTTGGCCAGGTAGGCATCCACGGCGTGGTAGGGCACGCCGCACATGGGCATGTTCTGCCGGCGGGTCAGGGCGATGTCCAGCACACGCGCCGCCTCCTTGGCGTCGTCGTAGAACATCTCGTAGAAGTCACCGAGGCGAAAGAAGAGAATGACGTCGGACGCCAGCTCCCGTTTGAGCCGGTTGTACTGCTGCATCATGGGTGTCAGGCTGTCCGACATTGCGTCTTTCCCGGCGCTGGTGTACCGTTGTTTGCCGTCCGTCACATCTCCGCACGCCAGTCGTGCTACATACCGGCCAGCCCATGCGCTGTCAACGGACAAATCCGCTGGCCCGCGCGTGGCCGGGGAGCGTATATCCTTGCCCCACTAGCGGTTTCTGTACCCGTCTACCGCGTCGGGCACGGTCTCGGCACCCGGTGCCGCAATGCCTCGGCGCAGCAGCAGCGTGCCGTCAAGCCGGTAGAGGGCGGTGAGCGCCTTGAAGCAACCGGCCAACGCCTCGGCACCGGTCACTTCGCTCTCCAGCAGGTCGCGCTGCGCCTGGGCCACGAGCAGGCTGGTGGACTTGCCGACGCGGAATTTGGCTGTTTCGGCGCGCAGCAGCTCGGCCTCCAACCTGCGCGTGGCGGCGGACGCTTCGACCTGTGAACGGCAGCGGGCGAGATCCACGCACGCCGTCTGCACGTCGAGTTCCACGAGCCGGCACAGGTTGTCCATGGCCAACCCGCCCTGCTCGCGCGCCATGACCGCCCGCGTATGCCGGGCTCGCGCCTGCCGGTCCGGCAGGGGTTGCTCCAGCCGCACGCCGATCTGCCAGTCCGAACCACGATCCAGTTCGCCCTCCGGCGTGCCGCGCAGGGCCTCCGCGTACCCGGTGCTGCCCAATGCCGCGAAGACGTCCAGTTTCGGCAGCAGGCCGTTGCGCGTCCGCACGATCTCCAGCTCCTCCCGCTGCCGGGCCAGTCGCGCCTGGTTCAACTCCGGCCGCCAGCGCCGGGCGGCCGTCAGGTGCTCGACAACGGGATCTGCCGAGACGACGGCCGCCGGCTCGAATGGCATCGCGAGGTCAACGCCACAGTCCCACCCGTGGGTTGCAGGCAGATGGAGCACGCGCACGAGCCGCAAGCGCACGGCTTCGCGGGTGCCCACGGCATTGATCAGCGCCTCGCGTCGCCGGGCCACCTCGGCTTCGGCGGCGCAGCGCTCCACCTGCGCAAGTTTGCCGATCCGGATCCGTTCCCCCACTTCGGCAAGGTGCTGGTCCGCCAGCCTGAGCGACTCGCGCACAATCGCCTCGCGCCGAGTCGCCAGCGCGTGATCGTAGGCCATCCGCTCGATCTCCGCCACGAAGGCTTCGACCTGTCCACGAAACTCGTACACCGACAGCGCCGTAGCGATCTGTGCCTGCCGCAAGCCCACGCGATTCACGGTCACGCCAGCCCCCTGCAGCAGGGCTTGTGTCACCGAAACACCCAGGCGCGCCGCCGCCAGCGGGTGGCCGTTCAAAGCGTTGTCCGTGGCGTTCGCCTCGACGGCCAGCCGTGTGCCCGTGACGAGCGGCCACGCCACGCCGGCGTCGGCTACCGTCGTCTCGCTGCGCGTGTCCACGGTGCCCGTGCCGCTCTGCAGCAGTCGCACACCTTTCGTTTCCTGGCG
>CAYOBW010000031.1:0-27280 GCA_964402115.1 uncultured Victivallales bacterium | reverse complement strand
CTGCCAGGCAGACAGCCAGCAGCGCGGTGCCGCAACGGCAGCACGGCATCCCTCCTATTTGTCGCTCCCGCGCGCGCATCACGCCCCTCCTCCGGCGACACGTGCCGCCGCACGCCCACCCCACAGCCGCCGCAGCACTCGCTGCCACCGCTCCATGTAAACGTAGAACACCGGGGTCACGTACAACGTCAGCGACTGCGACACGAGGAGTCCACCGACCACGGCCACTCCCAGCGGCTGGCGCGCCTCTCCGCCGGCCCCCAACCCCCACGCGATCGGCAGCGCGCCCATCAGGGCCGCAAGCGTGGTCATCATGATCGGCCGAAACCGCACCAGGCAGGCCTCGTGAATCGCCTCAGCGGCTGACTTGCCGCCGGTGCGCTGCGCCACGATGGCGAAGTCGATCATCATGATGCCGTTCTTCTTGACCAGTCCAACGAGCATGATGATCCCGACGAACGCGTAGAGCGTAAGTTCCAGTCGGCATGCGATGAGCGCGAGCACGGCGCCGGCACCGGCGAACGGCAGTGCCGACAGGATGGTGATCGGGTGCCAGAAGCTCTCGTAGAGCACACCCAGCACCAGGTAGATGACCAGGACCGCCAGCAGCAGCAACCAGCCGGAGCCGCGGAGGGAAGATTGAAAAGCCTGGGCGGTCCCCTGAAAACTGCCGCTGACGGACGGCGGCACCAGCGTACGCGCCGCAATGTCGAGTGCCGCGACCGCCGTCCCGATGGGCGTGCCGGGGCGAAGGTTGAATGACAGCGTCACGGACGGCAACTGCCCCGAGTGGTTGACGGTGAGCGGTCCGGTGCTCTCGCGCAGATCGGTCACCGCCGACAACGGCACCAGCCGCCCACCGGCGGCGCGCACGTGCAAGAGGGCAAGGGCCGCGAGATCGGCCTGGTACGCGGGCAGCAGTTCGAGAATCACCGCGTACTGGTTGTTCGGAGCGTAGATCGTGGAGACCTGGCGCGTACCGTAAGCGCTCAGCAGCGTGTCCTCGATCTGCTGAACCGTCAGTCCCAGGGCAGCGGTGCGATCACGGTCGATGGCGACGCGCACCTGTGGATTCCTGAACTGCTTGTCACTGGTGACGTCCTGAAACCCGGGCTGTGCGGTCAGCCACGCCTCCACGCGATCGGCCACCTGGTACAGTTCTGCCGGGTCGGGACCGGCCAGCGTGTACTGGTACAGGCTCTTGCTGAAGCGGCTGCCGATCTGGATCGTCGGCGGGTTGGAAACGAATGCGCGGATACCCGGCACGGCCGTCATAGCCCTGCGCAACTCCTGCACGACCTCGTCGGCCGTTGCAGTTCGCTCGCGCCGCGGCTTGAGCAGGATGGACATGCGCCCGGTGTTGCCGCTCATCTCGTTGCGCGCGCCGGCGCTGGCAACGAAGCGCAACACGTTCGGATTCCGCTGCACCACGGCGGCCAGAGTCCGCTGGTGGTCGAACATCGCCGCACACGAGATGCCCTCCGCCGCCTCCGTCCTTACGACAACCTGGTCGCGGTCCTCGGCGCTCAAGAAACCCTTCGGCACGATGGCGAAGAGGTAGCCGGTCAGCAGCAGCACTCCGAGGGCGAAGAGCATGGTCATCCGCCGGTGCACAAGCACCCATGCCAGGCTGCGATCGTACAGGCGCAACGAAACACGGTGACACCCCTCCGTGAGTGCGTAGAACCACCCCTGCCGCCCGGCGGTCGGCGCAGGCAGAAAACGGCTGCACAGCATCGGCGTCAGGGTCAGCGAAACGAAGCCGGAGATCAGCACGGCCGCCCCGATGGTCACGGCGAACTCGCGAAACAGCCGCCCAACGATGCCGCCCATGAAGAGCACCGGGATGAAAACGGCCGCCAGCGAGAGCGTCATCGAGACGATCGTGAAGCCGATCTCGCGCGAACCGTCAAACGCCGCCTGCCACCGGTCCTTGCCCATTTCCATGTGACGAACGATGTTCTCGAGCATAACGATCGCGTCGTCCACGACGAAGCCGATCGCCAGCGTCAGCGCCATGAGCGAGAGGTTGTCGAGGCTGTAGTTGAGCAGACGCATGACCACAAACGTGCCGATGAGGGACATGGGCAAGGCGAGGCTGGGGATCAGCGTTGCCATCGGGGAGCGCAGGAACAGGAAGATCACGAAGACCACCAGCCCCAGTGTGAGGAGCAACGTGAACCGGGTATCCTCGAACGAGTCCTTGATCGGCAGGCTGCGGTCAATCAGCACCTCCACCGTCAGAGCCGCCGGCAGCGCAGAGCGGAACTGCGGTAGCAGCGCCTTCACGGCGGCGGCGACAGCGACGGTGTTTGCACCGGGCTGGCGCTGGACGGCCAGCAGCACGGCGCGCTGCTCGGTTGTCGGCGTGTAGAACCAGGCCAGGGCCCGATCGTTCTCGACCCCGTCCTCGACCCGCGCGATGTCCCCCAGCCTTACCGGACTGCCGTTGCGATAGGTGACGACGACCGGCCGGTAGGCGGCGGCCCGCATGAGTTGACCGTCCGTCTCGATCGTCAGCGCGCGGTATGGCCCCTGCAATACGCCGGTAGGCAGGTTGACATTGGCGCCACGAATGGCGGCTGCCACCTCATCGAGACCGATGCGGCGGGCGGCCAGGGCCGCGGGGTCCGCCTGCACCCGCACGGCGTACTTCTGCGGTCCCAGCACCTGCACCTGCGCCACGCCGCTCAGCATGGAGATTCGCTGCGCCATGAGCGTATCGCCGTACTCGTTAACTGTCGCCATCGGCAACGAAGGACTGGTCAGCACGAGGTAGAGGATCGGCTGGTCGGCCGGGTTGACCTTCCGGAAGGAGGGCGGCGTGGGCATATCGGGCGGCAGTTGTCGCGCGGCGCGGGCGATGGCGGATTGCACGTCCTGGGCGGCGGCGTCAATGTCGCGATCCAGCGCAAACTGGAGGGTGATCTGTGAGGCGCCCTGCAGGCTGACGGAACTCAGGGCCTCCACGCCGGCAATGGTGGAGAACTGCCGCTCCAGCACCGTGGCCACGGCGGAAGCCATCGTTTCCGGACTGGCGCCCGGCAGGCTCGCCGAAACCTCGATGGTGGGGGCATCCACGGTCGGCAGGTCGCTGACCGGGAGACCGCGGTAGGCCATCAGGCCAAACAACAGGATGCTAAGCATCACTAGCGTGGTGGTGATCGCCCGTCGAATGAAAAGTTCGGAGAGGTTCACGGCGCGGGTTTCCGTGCGGGTTCAGAAGCCTGCGGGCCGGATTGCACGCGCGCACCGGGCGCCAACCGGATCTGGCCGTCCACGACCACGCGGTCGCCAGGCTGCAACTCGCCCGTGACCACGCTGTCCTCGTCACAAACCTCGCCGACCGTCACGGGGCAGTCCCGAACCACCTCGTCCGGTTGAACCACAAAGACATACGTCCCACGCTGCCCCGTCTGGATAGCCCTCGTCGGCACAACCAGCACATCGGGCAGTTGCCGCAGCACCAACTTCACGCCAACAAACTGCCCGGGCCACAACTGCTGCGCCGCATTCGCAAACGTGCCCCGCACGCGAATCGTGCCGGTCTCGCGATCCACCGCGTTCTCCACGAGCGTGACGCGCCCAACCTCGACCACATTCGTGGAGCCTGGCAGCGTCACCCGCATATCCAAGGGACGCGGTGCACCGCGGTCCAGGAGCAACGCCAGTTCCTTTTCGGGCACCGCACAGTCCACATAGACCGGTTCAAGCTGGAGCAGGGTCGTCAGCGTGGCCTCGTTCGCCCGCACAAGGTTCCCGGAGTGCACAAGCAGGGTACCCGTGCGCCCGGTCATTGGCGCGCGTAGGGTGCAGTACCCCAACTGCAACCGAGCCGCAGCCAAAGCCGCCTCGGCGGATGCGACGTCAGCTCCCAAGGCGTCCGCCACCGTGCGAGCCTGGTCATCTTCCTCCTGGGCGGCCAACCCGCCAGCCAGCAGTTCCTTTTGGCGCTCAGCCTCCCGCGTCGCACTGGCATGGCGGACGCGATCGCGTGCCAGGTTCGCCTCCGCCTGCCGGACGGTCGCCTCCCAAGGGCGAGGATCTATCGCAAAGAGGCGATCTCCTGCCTGCACCCGCGCCCCTTCGGCGAAAAAAACGGCCGTCAGCACGCCAGACACCTGCGCCTTGATCTCGACGCGGGCCGAGGGCTCGACAGTGCCAAAGGTCCGCCATTCGACCGGGACCGTCCGGCGCACCACGACAGCTGTTTCGACCGGCACCGGCGGCGGTGTGGCTGGCCCATCTGACGGAGCGGCAGCCCACAAGACGGTCGCCCCGCACCCGCACGCCGCAACCACCAGCCACGCTCTCCGGTTCATGTGCTTACACTCCCTTGCCGGTCAGCCATCCATCCGTGATTCGCACTGTCAGTGTGAAAGCTGTTAAGTACCGCAGTCCGGCTCAAATGAAAAGGGAAACCAGCATCCCGATAATGGCGATGGGTTGGAGCGTGGTAGGGGATATCTCGGCCGACTTGGCACGACAGGTGTCTGTCGACATGCGGGACGGCAACCTAGGGTGGAGAGAGAAAGCCGGTGCTGTTGGCCAAGAGAGCGCACAGCAAGGCGTTGCGGTAACGGGCCGAACGTCCGGACCCTGAGTCAGACCCAGCGGTTCCAAATCGCCCTTTCTTCGGGGTCGGCGGAGGGCTTCGGGCACACCACTGTCGAACGGCGTGGCCGCGCGGGTTGGCGCATGGACTAACGGACAGCTGTCGCGCGTCGTCGGCACGCTGACATGGGATGTCACAGGACTGGTCACGCGCCCCGGAACCTACGACGCCGCGGCGGAGTACTCGGCGAACTCACACACGATGGTGGTCGAAGGCATGGCACTACTGGAGGACGGGCAACCAGTGGCCGCAGATGCGCACCCGTTCACGGGCGCCGTGCACACTCCCCTCACGTCTCCCCTCTACGCCCTGACACTTCCACGCATGGCGGCAGGCCGGCACTACTCCTTGCAGGTTACGCTCAAGGGCTACGCTGGCACTAGCTGTGCCGGCGCCGTCTTTCTGACTTCACCGCCTTGAGTCGCGCGCATGCCTCTAGTTCGTCTGACCGCCCATGCCTTTCATCAGCTCAATCAGCGGCAGAAACATCGCAATGACGATGACGCCAATAATGACAGCCAACATGATAATCATGATGGGCTCAATGATCGACGTCAGACCAGCCACCGCCGTGTCGACCTCGTCGTCGTAGTTGTCCGCGACGCGGATCAGCATCTCCGGCAGCGCCCCCGTCTCCTCGCCCACGTCCACCATGCTCACGACCATGCCAGGAAACACACCCGATGCTTCTAGTGGCAGCGACATGCTGTCTCCCTCCTTAACACTGTCATGCACCTGCTGAATGGCTTTGGCAATGACTTCATTGCCCGCAGTGTCGCGCACGATGGTCAGCGCCTGCAGCACCGGCACGCCGGAACTCATGAGGGTGCCGAGCGTCCGTGTGAAGCGCCCCACGGCTGTCTTCCGAAACAGGTCGCCAAACACCGGCGTCTTCAACTTCACGGAGTCAAGAATGTAACGGCCCTTTTCCGTACGCACCCACACTTTGTACAGGACAACCAGTATGGCAATAACGATAATCACGATCAGCCAGTACTGCTTAACTACGTTGCTGATCGAAATCACCACGCGGGTCAACCACGGCAGCTTCCCCGACCCAAGCAGTTCGTTAAAGATCTCCTCGAACTTCGGGATGATCTTCAGGAGCATGAATGCCAGAATTCCAACGGCTGCGATCAGCACGACGACAGGGTAGATCATCGCGCTCTTAACCTTGTTCTTGATGCCTTCGGCCTTCTCCATGAATTCAGCCAGCCGAATCAATACGATCTCCAACACACCGCCAGCCTCACCAGCCTTAACCATATTGACAAAGAGCTTGTCGAAGATCCGTGGGTACTGCGCGAGAGATTCCGAGAACGTGCTGCCACCCTCAACAGCCTCACCCATGCCATTGATAGCGAGCCGAAGGGCGGGGTGCTTCTCCTGTTTGAGCAGTATGCGCAGTCCACGCAGAAGGGGCAATCCGGCATCCACCAGTGTCGCCAGCTGCCGCGTAAAAACCATCAATTGCTTGGGCTTGACACGGCTGACAAACTTCGGGATCTTGAGCTCGGTTCCCCCCCCTTTACCGTCAGACCGCCCGCGTCCCCCCGGCTTGGCCGCCTGCTTGGGACGTCCTCCCGCCCCCAGTTCAACAACCTGCGTTGGGAAATAGCCCTTCGCCCGAATGACGGATATGGCCTGCGTTTGGGACTCCGCGTCCAGTACGCCCTCCGACTCAGACCCCTTGGCATCCATGGCGATATACTTGAAGCGTGGCATTGCGTTCCCCCCTGCTAGACTGTCCAAGATTACCACCCGCCCCCGTCCGGAGGCAAGGCTTTAACTCGCAGTCGCGGCTTGTTGCGCGCATGGGCTACAACAAAAGGGGCGCAGCCCATGTGGTGTCTATAACACGCCACCCAGCCTGCGCCCCCGCAACCTATGTTGTTCCTGTCAGACCTTCTTAACCTGCTCCGGCTGTGCCGCTTCCTTCTGTGGAAGCGTGTAGCCAACCCACTCAAGAATAGCCATTTCCGAGCCATCGCTGTGCCGACTACCCAGTTTAACTATCCGCGTGTAGCCACCTGCTCGACCAGCCAACCGACCGACCACGACGTCAAACAGTTTGCGAACAGCGCGCTCTTGAGGAACAACGGCCAGCACCTGCCTCCGGGCCGCCAGCGTGCCCTTTCGCGCGACCGTCACCAACCGCTCAGCCTCCCGCCTTGCCAGCCTCGCCTTGGCCAACGTCGTTGTCACCCGTTCCTGCAGAACAAGGCCACAGACCAAGGCGCCGAGCATCGCCTCGCGATGAGCACTCGACCTCCCCAACTTCCCACCTGCCACCTTATGCCTCATCGTCAACCCCGCTACTTAGCTTTGTTCTTGCCGTCATCAAGAAGGTCGGGATCAATCGTCATGCCCAATCCCAGACCGAGTTCAGACAGCTTCGCCTTGATTTCATTCAGCGACTTCTTGCCGAAGTTGCGGTACTTCAGCATGTCCGCTTCCGTCTTCTGCGCCAATTCACCGACCGTCGTAATGTTCGCGTTGTTCAGGCAGTTCGCGGCACGCACGCTGAGCTCGATCTCATTGACGCTCATGTTGAGCTTCCGTCGTAGCTCCTGCCTTTCCTCATCGACCTTCTTCTCGCTCTCCTCGAACTCGATGATGTCCTTGTCGTAGTTCACAAATACATCGAGATGGTGGCGGAGAATCGCTGAAGCTACAGTGAGGGCGTCATCCGGCGTCACACGGCCATCCGTCCAGATCTCTAGCAGCAGGCGATCGTAATCTGTTCGCTGCCCAACGCGGGTGTTCTCAGTCGTAAAGTTGACCCTCGTTACGGGCGAGAACACTGCGTCGATCGGTATCCGATCAATCTCGTGTTCGTCACGCTTGTTCCAGGGAGCCGGACAGAACCCGCGCCCCGTCCTGACCTCCAGGTCGATGTCCATCTTCCCGTCTGTTGCGAGCGTGGCTACATGGCTATCGGGATTCAGGATTTCCACGCTGCCGTCAGACTGAAAATCACCCGCCTTGAGCTCACAGGGCCCCTTCACTTTAAGCGACAGGCGCATGGGCTCACGTATGTATGTCTTGAGCAAAACGCGCTTGAGGTTCAGGATGATGTCCGTAACGTCTTCCACAACGCCCGGCATGCTGCAGAATTCGTGGGCCACGCCGGCAATACGCACCGATGTGATGGCCGCCCCCTCAATGGACGATAACAGTACCCTTCGCAGCGAATTGCCAATCGTTCGGCCGTAACCTACTTCAAAAGGCTCTGCGATGAACTTCGCATAGCAGCCCGTTGCGGCGGCATCCTCCTTGACCACCCGCTTCGGCATCTCAAATCGACTGAGTCTCATCGGCATGATGAATGTCCTTTCCAGACCGAACGGCTCTGTCCCGGCCCGAGCGCGCCGCTTCGCCTCACTTGGAGTAAAGCTCAACCACGAGTTGTTCGTCCACGATAGGCGCTATCTCCTCTCGCGACGGAATTCGAACGATCTTACCGGCGTACCCTTTTTCATCCAGAACCAACCACGAAGGGATGCCTCGCGCCTGCGACTGTTCCAAGCCCCGCGCAGCGGCCTGGCGGCTCTTCGGGTTGTCCTTCACCTGAACTACGTCACCCGCATCCAGAACCATTGAAGGAATCGCCGCTTTGCTGCCGTTGACACGCACGTGCCCGTGCAACACCAGCTGTCGCGCCGTACGTCGTGAAGTGGCAAAGCCTAAACGGTATACCAAGTTGTCCAAGCGCAACTCGAGCGATTGCAGCAGCATCTCACCCGTTACGCCGCGCTTCCTAATAGCGCGCTGGAAGAAGATCCTGAACTGTCCCTCTTGCATGCCATATTGCCGACGCAACCGTTGCTTCTCGCGCAACTGCACTCCGTAATCGGACAACTTACGGGCACGTTTCTGTCCATGCATGCCAGGTGCTGGGCGCCCCGTCTCAATCGGACACTTGGCCATGTAACAGCGAGCTCCCTTAAGACACAGCTTCATCCCCTCACGGCGGCAAAGCTTACAGGACGGACCAATATACCTGCCCATCAGACTCTCCTCCTCTTGCGCGGACGACAGCCATTGTGGGGGATCGGCGTTACGTCCTTGATAACCGAGACGCTCAGCCCTGAAGACTGCAGCGCGCGAATAGCCGATTCACGCCCCGAGCCTGCGCCCTGCACACGCACTTCTACCTCGTGCATGCCCTTGCTGACAGCCTGTCGCGCGGCATCCTGCGCCACTAGTGTAGCTGCAAATGCCGTGCTCTTCCGTGACCCCTTGAAACCGGCGCGGCCAGCACTGCTCCACGCCACCACGCCACCGGCCATATCCGTTATCGAAACCTGCGTGTTGTTAAACGTGGCAATGATGTGCGCAATCCCAGCCGGTATCTGCCGCATGCCGCGGACCTTCACCCGTTTCGCGGCCGCTGCTTCCTCGCCACCATCCGGCGCAACGACCGAACCGGCCCCCGCCACCGGACCATCGGTCGGCACCTTCTCAATGGTGGGCTGATCCTGAGTTTCTTCTGCCATTGCTTGCATCTCTCCCGTCTGTTCGCCTACTTGGTCTGCTTAACCGCCGACCTAGCTTCCTTGTCACGTACAGCTCCAACAGTCTTCTTGGGTCCCTTGCGTGTGCGGGCGTTAGTCTTGGTCCGCTGTCCACGGCACGGCAACCCCCGGCGGTGACGCGACCCCCGATAACTGCCCACGCTGATCAGTCGACGAATATTCTGCGCTACCTCTCTGCGCAGATCACCCTCAAGCCTGTGCTTCTGCAGCACGCCCAGAATACCACGCAGTTCCTCTGAAGTCAGGTCGTCTGCCTTCTTGGCGGGATCTATCTGCGCCTCGGCCACAACATCGTCGGCACGCTTGGGACCGATGCCGTGAATGTACTGAAGAGCGTACGCTATCCGTTTCCGCCCGGGAATGTCAACACCCAGTAGTCTCGGCATAATCCTCTCCCTCAACCCTGACGTTGCTTGTGCCGTGGATTCGTGCAGACCACCCGCACAACCCCCTTACGACGTACAACTTTGCAACGCTCACATATTCTCTTGACCGAACTGCGAACTTTCATATGCGACTCCTCTACACAGAAAGCAGTTTACTCTACGCTTACGGATGACGCTTGTCCAGCCGAAATGCGAATATCCAACTACAGAGTCAGGATCTCCGGCCCTTCTTCACGCACGAGTATCGTGTGCTCGAAGTGAGCGGATGGCTTTCTATCCTTTGTAAGTACCGTCCATCCATCTGCTTGCACTTCCACTTCGTACGATCCCATGTTGACCATTGGCTCGATGGCCAGGGTCATGCCGGCACGTAGCCGAGGTCCCTTCCCCGCACGTCCAAAGTTCGGAATCTGCGGCTCCTCGTGAAGATCTCGTCCAACCCCGTGTCCTACAAAATCTCTTACGACTGAAAATCCAGCACGCTTGACACACTGCTCCACGGCGTAAGATATGTCAGAAACCCTGCTACCAGCGCGAGCCCCATCTATACCAGACTCCAAGGCTTGCTGCGTAACCCGAACCAAGCGACGCTTCTCTTCGCCGACCTCGCCCACCATCACCGTGACCGCACAATCACCGATGAAACCGCCGTACTTGACACCCACATCCACGCTGCCAAGGTCACCATCCTCAATCCTGCGCCTCCCAGGGATGCCGTGCACGACCTCATCATTTACGGAGATGCATACCTCCCCTGGATAACCTCGGTAGTTCAAGAAAGCACTTTCCGCCCCAAGCCCCCTGATCAACTCGCCTGCATAATCAGAAAGCGACTGCGTGCTCACGCCAGCAGCGACACACTGGACTATGGCATCCCGAATTTTGGCCGTAACCTTGCAGGCATCGCGCATCCCGCGCAACTCATCTTCCCTCTTGATGACAATCACACGTGCCACGCAGATCGCCTGCCCTGCTCTGAGAGCAGATCTCTTGCTTCCTAACCTCGCCGTCCACGCAGGTGTCCCTTCTTCAGGAATCCGTCGTAGTGGCGCATGAGCAGATGCGATTCAACCTGCCTCATGGTATCCAGACACACTCCAACAACAATCAGCAAACTCGTGCCACCCAGGAACTGAGCAACGAGCCAAGGAACGCGAAATTGACGTTCCATCAAAGAAGGAACTATGGCAATCGCAGCTAGGAAGAGGCCGCCGAATAGCGTCACCCTTGTCATCGTCTTGTCCAAGAACTCAGCCGTGGGACGTCCTGGTCTTATGCCTGGCACATAACCGCCGTTTCGCTTAAGGTCGTCCGCTATCTGCAAAGGGTTGAACTGTGTGGCCACCCAGAAGTATGAGAAGAACAGGATCATTGCGGCATACAGCATCAGGTAAACCGGCTCGCCGAACGTCAACGCAGCCCCAAGTCTCTGACAGGGGTACCAAGGAAGATTCCGCAGGATGACAGCAGGAAACGCAAGCAAGGGCCCGGCAAATATGATCGGCATGACACCCGAGTAATTGACCCGCAGGGGCATGTACGTGTTCTGTCCACCGTACACCTTGCGCCCTACCACACGTCGCGTAGTGTGTATCGGTATCTTTCGCTGTCCCTGCGTCAAAAGAATAGTTCCAGCCGTAACGAGGAATACGAGTATGAGCAGGCCAACGAGATGAAACATGCTGAACTGCGAGCCTTCGCCGCTCTGCGTGAAGAGCGTTCCCACTGCCAACAGGGCGCTCGGAAGACGGCTGATAATGTTCACCATGATTACGATCGATGTGCCGTTGCCAATACCGCGCTCCGTTATCTGCTCGCCTAGCCACATTAGCAGCATGGTGCCCGTCGTCATCGTCAGGATCGTCATCATCTGAAAGCCAAGACCCGGATTCGCAACGATCTGAGCACTACCGATACCCAACGCCCCAGGCTGTTCCATGCTCCTGGCGAGGAACAATCCCTGAATCACGCAGATCACCAGTGTAAGATAGCGGGTGTATTGGTTCAGTTTCGCTCTGCCAACATCACCCTCACGCGCCAGTCGCTCCAAACCCGGGATGATCGCCGTCATCAGTTGAATAATGATAGACGCACTAATGTACGGCCAAATGCTTAGCGCACCGACCGCGCAGTTCGACAAAGCACCGCCGCTGAACAGGTCAATCCATCCCAGGAAGCCACCGCCGACCTTGCTCTGCGCCTGTTCGATCACCATCTGCAGCGCAGCCGCGTCGACGCCCGGAGACGGTACGCTGGACACGACGCGACAGATGAAGACCATCCACAGCGTGAAGAAGATTCGCTGTCGAAGCTCCGGAATCCGAAAAGTGTTGGCAAAGGCTGACAGCATTGCTCTTACACAACCTCGCACACGCCCCCAGCCGCCTCGATCTTCGTCCGCGCGGTGGAGCTGAAAGCGTTAGCCTTGACAGTTAGCTTAACCGACAAATCACCCTCGCCAAGCATCTTTATGCCTGCCACCCGTCCGCGAAGAAGACCACGCTGACGCAGCAGGTCCAACGTGACCTCGCTCCCGGTCGCCAGACTCGCTAGCGCCCCCACGTTCACAGGAAACCACGCCACTCGGGTCGCGTTCTTGAATCCCCGCTTTGGAATGCGCCGAATGAGCGGCATCTGTCCGCCTTCGAAGCCAGCCTTGTGCGAACTTCCCTTTCGGGACATCTGTCCCTTTTGTCCTCGTCCACAAGTCTTACCGCTACCCGTGGCATGACCCCGGCCCAGCCTTCGCGCGACTTTGCGCGCACCACTCGCGTTCTTCAATTCGTGCAAGTTCATTATTGGTGCATCCCCTTCGACGGATTCCCGATCCTAAGCCAACCGTGTCGCGGCGATTTCCTCGCTCGACCGTAGGTGTTTGAGCGCTTCGAATGTTGCCTTCACGACATTCAGTCGATTGCTGCTACCCAAGGACTTCCCCAACACATCACGAATGCCCGACACTTCGAGAACGGCGCGCATACCACCGCCAGCGATCACGCCGGTTCCAGGCGATGCAGGACGAAGCATGACTCTACCACCATCGAACGCACCATTGACCTCGTGTGGAATTGTCCGATCCTTCAAGGTAACCCGAAAAAGCGTACGCTTAGCCATCTCTGTTCCCTTGCGGATGGCATCCGCCACTTCGTTCGCCTTTCCGAAACCGTACCCAACCAGACCGTTACGGTTCCCCACCACCACAACGGCGCTGAAACTGAAGCGTCTGCCGCCCTTCACAACCTTAGCACAACGATTGACGAAGACCACGCGTTCCTCGAAGTCGCTCGCCGCGGATGATTTCTCCTGTGTGCTCACTGCGCCTCCTTACCCTCTGGCAACAACTCCGTCACGATGGATTTCCCTATCTTCAAACCTGCTCTAAGTGCGCCCTCAACAAGTGCCTTCACGCGTCCGTGGTATCTGAAGCCGCCACGGTCAACGACAACCTCTGAGATCCCCAGCTGCATTGCCTGCTCAGCCACACTCGTGCCCGCCCGACCCGCTGTTTCAACGTTCAGGCGTTCCCCCTTCTGCCGGCCTCCAGCTGAGGCCGCTGCCAGCGTGACACCCTTGCTATCGTCTATTAGCTGAACGTAGATGCAGCAATTCGAGGCCATGATTGCCATTCTGGGTCGTAACGCTGTGCCGCTGACCTTTCTCCGCACCCGGTCGTGGCGTCTACGCCGTCGCTCGTATCTCGAATTCAAACTCATTGTGCCCGCCCCTCCCTTATGCCACCGTCTTGCCGACCTTGCGGCGAATACGTTCACCCACGTACCGCACACCCTTGCCCTTGTACGGCTCAGCCTTGGCGAAGGCGCGTATGCGCGCGGCTGTTTCACCAACCATCTGTTTGTCGGCGCCGCTGACCTTAATCTTTGTTCCCGCCTCGACCTCGCACTTGATGCCAGCGGGAACCGCGTAGATCACCGGATGCGAAAACCCCAAGGCGATCTCAAGACGCTGTCCCTGCACAGATGCTTTATAACCAACGCCCTCGATCTCAAGTTGCTTGGAGTAACCCTTTGCCACCCCCTCCACCATGTTGGCTATCAGCGTCCGTGCCAAGCCATGGCAGCAACGGCTACTCCGTTCCTCGTTTCCTCGATTCACCAAGACCTGCCTACCGCTCACGATAGCAGAGGTGTTAGGCGGCATGGTCAACGTTAAGCTGTCAACCTTACCCGTGACCACGACAGTATTCCCACTGACTGTCACGTTCACGCCATCAGGAATCTCAACCGGCCTTTGACCAATTCTGGACATAGTGCTAACCTCACCAAATAGAACAAAGCAGCTCGCCACCGATCTTCTGCTTGTAGGCATCCTTGCCCGTCATGACGCCGGAAGACGTACTCAAGACGCAGATCCCCATCCCGCCCAGCACGCGAGGGATGTCTGCGGCCGTCACGTAGCGCCGCAACCCCGGCTTGCTTTCGCGACGCAGCCCGCGCATGACGGGCTTCTGATCAGCAGTATACTTCAGATAAACGCGCATGGTCTTCTTCGCGTCGCCTTCAACTACGTAGTCTGTAACGAACCCCTCGCGCTTGAGAATGCGGGCGACCTCGGTCTTGAGCCGGGAGTGCGGCATCTCCACAGTCTCCAGCCCAGCACCCAACGCATTGCGCACTCGCGTCAACATATCGGCAATCGGATCTGACAAACTCATATCTGCTCCCGCTACCAACTGGCCTTGACCACACCGGGTATCTGTCCAATCACCGCCAGCTCTCTGAAGCAGAGACGGCACAACTGAAACTTCCGTATGAACGCTCGCGGTCGTCCGCACCGCTTGCAGCGACTATAACGCCGCACCTTGAATTTCGGCTTCCTATTCGCCTTGGCAATCAAGCACTTCTTAGCCAACGACATGCCCTCCTGTTACTTGCCGGCAAACGGCATACCCAAATAGGTCAGGAGTTTCCTGGCCTCATCGTCATTGCCCGCCGTGGTGACTATGGTCACATCCATTCCCTGCGGCACCGTCACGTTGTTCGGATCGACTTCCGGAAAAATCGTCTGTTCCTTGATACCTAGCGTGTAATTGCCCCGCCCGTCGAAGGCCCTGGGGGAAACACCACGAAAGTCCCGGATGCGCGGCAAGGCCGCACTTATCAATCGGTCAAGGAACTCGTACATCCGCTCGCCACGCAGCGTGACCTTTGCGCCAACATTCATACCCTCGCGGATCTTGAAATTGGAAATGCTTTTTCGAGCCTTTCGCACGATGGGCTTCTGCCCGGCAATCCTGGACAAGTCATCGGTGCAAGCCTTCAGCTGGTCCTTGTCCACAACCCCAAACCCCATGTTGATCACCACCTTTTCAAGGCGCGGCACCCGCATCTTGTTGCTGAAGCCCAACTCCTTGGCCAAGCGGACCACAACTTCATTCCGGTACTTATCTTTCAACGTCGGCATCTGTGTATCCTCACGCGTCAAAGGCATGTCCACAACTCTTGCACTTGCGAATGCTCTTGTTGTCCTCGCGAACACGCCGCACACGTACCCCCTTCTTGCAGTTGGCACAGTACAGCATCAGGTTCGAGACGGCTATGGGACCTTCCTTTTCCGTAATTCCACCCTGCGGGTTCGCTTGAGTTCTCCGCACGGTCTTCTTTTGGACATTGAGTCCCTCCACCACCGCACGCCCTCGCATTACCTGCACGGCAAGAACTTTTCCCGACTTGCCCTTGCCGGCTCCTGCGATGGCAACGACAGTATCACTTTTCTTTATCGGTGAGCCCCTCACAACGCGTCCCTTTCGCAATGTGCCTGCTTTGTCACAGTGACGTAGAACGTCAGAGGACCTCCGGTGCAAGCGAGATAACTTTCATGTAATTTCGATCCCGCAACTCGCGCGCAACCGGTCCGAAGATGCGGGAGCCAACGGGGTTCTTGTTGCCGTCAATGATAACACAAGCGTTCTGGTCAAATCGCACCAGAGAGCCGTCCGACCTGCGAATCGGGTGAGCCGTCCGCACAATCAACGCCAAGCAAACCTCGCCCTTCTTGACCATGCCAGCCGGTTGGGCCTCCTTGACGGAGACGCGTATGATGTCGCCTATGTGCGCGAATCGCTTTCGCTGCCCAATGACCCTGAAGCACCGCACGCGACGAGCACCTGTATTGTCGGCTACAACCAGATCTGTCTGTTCCTTGATCATATCGACCCAACCTGTTCTTGTGTCTTAGCTGGCGTTGACCGCCACAAGCCGCCAGCGCTTCATGCGACTCAGCGGGCGTGTTTCACAAATCGTCACCCGGTCCCCCACCTTCGCAGTGTTCTTCTCATCATGCGCGTGGAACTTCTTGAACCGTTTGATTACCTTCTCGTACAGCGGATGCCGCACCCGGCGCTCCACCTGAACGACTATGGACTTGTCGCCGCTCTTGCTGACGACACGACCCTTCCGCTGCTTGCGGTGGTTGCGCCTGCCATCTGTTGCCTGCTCACCCATGGTTGTTCGTCTCCCGCTCCGTGAGGATCGTGTTCATGCGCGCCACGGTGCGGCGCAGCGTTCTCATACGCAACGGTTGCTGCGCCCCGCTTCCGATCCCGCGCTTGATCCGCATTTCGCGCAGTTCCTTCTGTGAATCAACCAGCAACTGCATCAACTCTTCAGTTGACTGTTCTCTTAGTTTAGACGGTTTCATCCTTCAAGTCTCCGTATGCCGGACATCAATGCGCGTTTCGAACCACAAGTCGCGTCTTGATGCCCAGTTTCGCGGCTGCAACCCGCAGTGCATTGCGAGCGATAGCATCCGGCACTCCACCCAGTTCAAAGAGCATGGTTCCCGGATAGATGACAGCCACCCAGAACTCCGGATTCCCCTTGCCCTTACCCATACGAACTTCAATCGGCTTCTTCGTCACGGGCTTGTCGGGAAAGACTCGTATCCAGAATTTACCCTTGCGCTTCATCATTCGGTTGACTGCAACGCGACAGGCTTCGATCTGGGTGCTCTTGAGCCAGCCACGGTCCAGCGCCTTCAGCCCATACTCACCGAAGGCCAGCGTCGTGCCGCGCCCGGCGGTGCCCTTCCGGCTCCCCCGCTGCACCTTTCGATGCATCACGCGTTTAGGCATTAGTGGCATCGGACTTCTTCCCCCTTCCCGTCATGGCAGCCTCGTTGCGCTTGCAAATCCATACCTTAACGCCAATGCGCCCGGCCGTCGTTGCTGCTTCCGCGAAACCGTAGTCGATATTCTCTCGAAGTGTGTGCAGTGGAATGCGCCCCTCCTTGAACCACTCTACGCGGGCAATTTCGGAGCCACCCAACCGCCCGCAGGCTCGGATCTTGATACCATCAACCCCCATGTCCATAGCAATCTTGATGGACCTCTTCATGGCGCGCCTGAGAGAGACACGGCGAACCAACTGACCGGCAACATTCTCAGCTACCAACTGCGCGTTCGTATCCGGATCACGAACTTCGTGAATCTCGATGTAGATCTCTTTTCCAGTCTTCTTGGCCAAGTCGGCACGTATGCGCTCAATGTCCTGCCCCTTGCGTCCAATCACGATGCCAGGTCTTGCAGTGAAGATATTGATTCGCACGCGATTGGCATAGCGCTCAATGCGCACCTCAGCTACCGCCGCGTTCTCCAACCGCTTCCTCACCAGATCCCGCACAAGTTGGTCTTCAATCAGCAGTTTTCCGAAGTCCTTCTTCCCGCTGAACCATCTCGAGCGCCAGTCCTTCGTGACCGCTACTCTTAACCCAATCGGATTTGCCTTCTGTCCCAAGGTGTAGCTCCTTCCTCGATCAGCCTGCCGTGTACCCGGCGCTATTCCGCCAGCGCGCCCTTGCCATCGGTAAGTACGATCCGAATATGGCACATACGCTTTGCTACCGGGCTAACGCCGCCCCGTGCTCGCGGCCAGAAGCGCCTCATACGCGGCCCCTCCTGCACAACTGCTTCCTTGACCACCAACTGGTCGACCTTCAGGTCCGCGTTGTTCTCCGCATTCGCGATCGCAGACCTTAGCGTCTTCCCTATCAAAGTTGCAGCCTTCCGCGTGCTGAACTGCGCAACCTTAAGGGCCTCAGCAACGGGTTTCCCCTGAACATGTCGCGCTAGATCACGCGCCTTTGACGGCGAGAGGTGCGCAAACTTCATTACAGCAGTGACGTCCATCTCGACCTTCCCGCTTACTTGATTGCCTTGGTCTTATCAGTATGCGCACCATGCTTGCGGAAGGTGCGTGTTAGCGCAAACTCGCCCAAGCGATGCCCGACCATGTTTTCTGTGATAAAAATAGAAATGTGTTGCTTGCCGTTGTGTATGGCCATCGTGTGGCCTACAAACTCTGGCACAATCATGGAGCGCCGCGACCACGTCTTAATAGGACGCTTATCGCCGGACCGATTCATGCGCTCGACCTTCTTTAGCAACTTTGGGTCAACAAAGGGACCCTTCTTGATAGACCGTGCCATGACTTACTTTCTCCGTTTCACAATGAACT
The DNA here is from genome assembly GCA_964402115.1 of uncultured Victivallales bacterium. Lineage (GTDB taxonomy): Bacteria > Verrucomicrobiota > Kiritimatiellia > UBA8416 > CAYOBW01 > CAYOBW01. The sequence goes on along the minus strand of CAYOBW010000031.1, from coordinate 9,270 downwards.
TGCTGGATGGCTTGCGCTTGGATCTTGTCTTCCCGCCTTTGGCAAGTTTGCCCCATGGCGACACTGGGTGTCCACCACCAGACGACCTCCCCTCACCGCCGCCCATCGGATGGTCGACTGGGTTCATTGCCACACCACGCACCGTCGGGCGGATCCCTCTCCAGCGCCGCCGCCCAGCTTTTCCATCGCTCACGCTCGAGTGTTCGGAATTGCCGATTTGCCCAACCGTAGCCAAGCAGTTGGCATGCAATATCCGCAATTCGCCGGACGGAAGGCGCAACTGGGCATTGTTTCCCTCGCGGGCCATCAACTGAGCTCCACTTCCTGCTGAGCGAACGATCTTTCCACCCTTGCCCGGTTCAAGTTCCAGGTTATGGACAGTCGTCCCCAACGGAATCTTCGCCAGCGGTAGTGTGTTCCCTACCGTAGGTTCGACGTCCAGACCAGAGAACACGGAAGCCCCCACCTGCAAGCCCGCGGGAGCCAGTATATAGCGCTTCTCGCCATCCACATAGTGCAACAGCGCTATGTTCGCCGACCGATTGGGATCATACTCGATCGTGGCGACGACAGCCTTGATGCCATGCTTATCACGCTTGAAATCGATCAACCGGTAGGCCCGTTTGTGCCCTCCGCCTCGGTGCCGGACAGAGATCCTTCCTCCCGAGTTCCTGCCGCCATGCTTTCGCAGCGGTTCAAGCAATGCACGTTCCGGACGGTCTGTGGTCACTGCGTCATTAGCAAGCGCCACAGCAAAGCGTCTGCCTGGAGTCGTTGGTTTGTGCGTCTTTAGAGCCATGCTAATCGTCCCTTCAGCGGATGAACATCATGCCAAGTCGATTTTGCCGCCCGCCCGCAGCGTCACTACTGCGCGTTTCCAGTCCGCCTTCTTGCCGCGTCGCGCCGACCTGGTTCGACGCTGCTTGCCCTCGTACTGCATCGTGTTAACGGCAGCCACCTTGACTCCGAACAACTGCTCGACGGCATGCCGGATCTCGATCTTGTTGGCGTCTGGTACTACCTGAAAGAGGTACTTGCCCTGTTGCTCGGCTAGCACCGTACCCTTTTCCGTCAACTGAAGCTTCTTAATGATTGAAGTTGGATCCTTCATACTACCTTACCCTCTGCGACTTCCAGGCGTGCCAGCAGGAGCTGAAGTCCCTCGCGGTCAGCCACAATGTTCGGATAGCGAACTAGTTGGTACACATTCACGTCACGGGCGCGTACTAGTTCCACGCCTGCCAGATTACGTGCAGCCCGCTCAAGTCTCGGTTCGATGGTACCCACCACGACCAAGACAGGCGCCTTCACCTGCAGGGCTTTCATGAGTTCTGCGAAGAGACGCGTCTTCCCCTCGGAGATTGCTAAGTTATCGACAACCTTCACCGAGCCGGTTGATAGGCGTTCGCTCAAGGCTCTCCGAAACGCAAGCTTTGTCACCTTTGAGTTGGTCTTTGTCGCATAGCTGTGTGGCCTTGGGCCGAACACGACACCACCACCTCGCCAGACGGGTGATTGACGGTACCCAGCTCGCGCTCGCCCTGTTCCCTTCTGACGCCACGGCTTCTTGTTGCTTCCGGCCACTTGGCCTTTGCATTTTGTTGAGGCCGAGCCCTGCCGCCAGCGATTACGCAACGCTACGACCGCGTCATGGACAGCCTGTTCACCCCTGTCAAGGACCAACAGTCGACCATCCACGTCAACATCGCCAACAGTGGCACCCTTTATGTCGAAAACGCTCAGCTTGCTCATGCCGCCACCACCGCCTTCTTCTTCACCGCCTTCTGTACTATCACAAGTCCACCTGTCGGGCCGGGCACTGCGCCACGCACAAGCAGCAGGTTCTGCTCGCCCCTGAGTTCGACAACCCGTAGGTTTTGTTGCGTGACCACTACATTGCCCATGTGACCTGGCAGACGATGGTTCTTGGCGACAGTCCCTGGTGTGGTGCGCTGCCCGATGGCCCCAATTCGCCTCTTCGAATGCCCACCGTGCGTCATCGGACCGCCCGCCATACGATGCCGCTTGACAACGCCCTGAAAGCCCCGTCCCTTCGTGACTGCCGTTACATCCACAAAGGGTATATTCTCAAATACAGCCGCTACTGTTACAGCCTCGCCAACCTTCGGGTCATCCCCTGCGTCCAGCTTGAATTCCCTAACGTGTCGCTTGGGCGTCGCGCCAGCCTTCTTGCAGTGACTGGCCTCAGGCTTCGTTGTCACCTTCTCGCGACAGTCGGAGAACCCCAACTGAACGGCCTCATAACCATCCGACGCAACTGTCTTGCGTTGCAACACGGTGCAGGGGCCTAGTTCAATAGCGGTCACGGCCACGTGCCGTCCCTGTGCATCGTATACTTGCGTCATTCCCAGCTTTTTTCCAAGTAACCCTTGCATGGCACCCACTTAAATCTTGATCGTTATGTCCACGCCCGCAGGCAGGTTCAACTTCTTGAGTTCGTCCACGGTCTTCGCGGTCGGCTCCACGATGTCTAACAGACGCTTATGCGTTCGCATTTCGAACTGGTCCATCGACTTCTTGTCCACATGCGGACTGCGATTAACCGTGTAGCGCTCAAGCCGCGTCGGCAGCGGGATGGGGCCGACAACCCGTGCCCCGGTTCCCTTTGCCGTCTCGATGATATCGACCACAGCCTGATCCAACACGCTGTGGTCGTATGCCTGTAATCTGATCCGTATGCGCTGACCTTCCATGTCATCTCACCTGTTCAATAGTTCTTCCCTGACCGCCCCGGGCACAATGTCGAACTGCTCCGGTTCCAACGTGTACGCCGCCCGCCCCCGCGTCTGCGATCGAATCGCTGTTGCATATCCGAACAACTCAGCCAGTGGCACAGCAGCCCGAATGACCTGCATCGCGCCTCGCGCGATGACTTCCTTCACTTTACCACGACGTCCACTCAAGTCGGACATCACGTCACCCATGTGCTCTCCAGGCGTCGTGATCTCGAGCTTCATGATGGGCTCGACTAACTCTGGCGAAGCCGCCATCACTGCTTCGCGGAAAGCCATCACCGCTGCCGTGCGAAAGGCTGCCTCACTTGAGGCCTCGGGGTCATGCCTTCCATCGACTACGCGCACGCACGTGTCTACAATCGGGAAGCGCGCCAACACCCCCGTCATGATGGCATCCGACAAGCCCGCTTCCACGTACTTGATGAAGTCGGGCGGGATTGTAGAAGAATCCGTTTCGATTTCAATACAAATCCCTTCACCACGTTTGCGAGGCTCAACCGTTAGGCTCACCGAGGCGAACTGCCGTCGCCCGCCGATTTCTCGGTCAAACGTGTACCTGCCACCTCCACGACCCGTAACCGTCTCGTAATAGGCTACCATTGGACGACCTGTGACAGCCGCGACATTGTGCTCGCGAATCATGCGGTCCTTGATGATCTCAAGGTGCAACTCACCCATGCCGGCAATAATCGTCTGACCAGTTTCCGAGTCCGTTCTCACTATACACGTGGGGTCCTCGGCCGTCATGTCCGCTAGCGCCGACACTAGCTTGTCGCGATCGGCGGTCGAGCGCGGTTCGATGGCCATGAACATGACAGGCGCGGGAAAACCAATTCCTGGCAACTGGATTGGCACATTCTCGGCGCAAAGCGTATCACCTGTCGTGAACTCCTTCAGGCCGGTAATACCCCCGATTTCACCTGAATACAGGACGTCTGTGTCGGTCCGGCTGTCGGCATGGAGACGGAGTAATCGCATCAACCGTTCACGCTTGCGTGTGCGGGGGTTGAAGACATTACTTCCTTTGTTCATTCGACCGGAGTAGACCCGCACGAATGCAATGCGACCTACGTACGGATCCTTGGCCACTTTGAAGACCAGCGCACTTAGGGGCGCTGAGTCATCACTCTCACGGCTCTCTGTCTTTCCCGTCTTCGGGTGCTTCCCCTCCACCCGCGGCACGTCCAGCGGAGAAGGCAGGTAGTCTACGACGGCGTCCAACAACTGCTGAACCCCTTTGTTCTTTAACGACGACCCACACAGTACCGGCACGAACTGGTTCGATACCGTCAGACGACGGATTCCAGCACGCAGCACTTCGGCGTCCACATCTGGATTGGAAAGATATGACGTCAGTACGATCTCATCCTTCTCTGCAATGCACTCGACGAGCCCGGCGCGCGCCCTCTCGGCGGCACCAGCCTGCTCAGCCGGTATGGCGGCCAGCGCGGTCTGCATGCCCAAAGAGCCCTCATCATAGGCAACGGATTGCATCTTCAGCAGGTCAATTACTCCAATGAACTGCTCGCCCTGCCACCAAGGGAGTTGAATAGGCACCGCGTTCGACCCGAGCCGCTCGCGCATTTCCGCCACTGTTCGCAGGTAATCCGCACCGAGGCGATCCATCTTGTTAACGAAAGCGAGGCGCGGAACATGATAGCGTTCAGCCTGATGCCAGACCGTTTCCGACTGAGGTTGTACGCCTGCCACTGCGCAGAACACACCTATGGCCCCATCGAGCGCCCGAAGCGAACGTTCCACTTCTGCTGTGAAATCAACATGCCCTGGCGTATCGATGATGTTGACCTGACAGTCGCGCCAGAAGCATGTTGTAGCCGCGCTCGTGATGGTGATGCCCCGCTCCTTCTCCTGGATCATCCAGTCCATCACGGTCGTACCTTCATGCACCTCACCCATCTTGTGAACGCAACCGGCATAGAAAAGAACCCGCTCTGTTGTCGTCGTCTTTCCAGCGTCAATGTGGGCGATTATTCCTATGTTACGGACCAACGCCAAGTCGCGCAGTCTGCCAACTCCACCGTTCTTTTGGCCTGACTCCATCCTTTGACGCTTCTGTTCCACAATGACCGCCATTAATCAACATCATCCCCAAAGCAAAACCGACCAGCGACACAGTTCTGCACCACGGTCGGTCGCCTTGCTACCAAGCGTAGTGGGCAAAGGCCTTGTTTGCCTGCGCCATCTTGTGCGTGTCGTCACGCTTCTTGATGACGTTACCCTCATTCTTGTAAGCATCCGTAAGCTCGATGGCGAGGGCTCGCTGCATGGGGATCCCCTTGCGCCCTCCAGCAGCATCCACCAGCCAGCGAAAGGCTAGCGCCAACTGCCTGTTTCGGCTCACTTCCACAGGAACCTGATATGTGGCACCGCCCACACGTCGAGATCGCACCTCAACCCGCGGCTTGCAATTATCTACGGCTTTGACCAGAACCTCGAGAGGGTTCTCGCCAAGCTTCTTTTCAATCTCAACGAGAGCGCCGTATACGACACGCTCGGCTACGGCTTTATTTCCTTGCACAAGCACGTAGTTGATCAACTTCGCCACGAGTTCGCTGTTGTACTTGGGGTCCGACACAACCCCCCGCTTTTCCGCCCGTCGCCTTCTCGCCATGACTTACTCCGTTCACGCTTTCTGGCGTTTAACGCCATACTTCGAGCGCCCACGGCGCCGCTCCAACTTATTGGTATTGCTTGGCCCGGCTGCACCCAAGGCGTCCAGCGTACCTCGCACAATGTGGTACCGCACGCCCGGCAGATCCTTTACGCGGCCTCCGCGCACCAAAACCACGCTGTGTTCCTGTAAATTATGACCCTCACCTGGTATGTACGCAGTTACCTCATACCCACTGGTCAAGCGAACGCGCGCCACTTTGCGCAAGGCTGAATTGGGTTTCTTGGGTGTTTGCGTTTTCACCACGACACAGACGCCGCGCCTCTGCGGACAGCCCTTCAGCGCCGGCGATTTGCTTTTATACGAGACTGGCTGCCGTCCCTTGCGCACTAATTGATTGATTGTGGGCATACTTCTCTGATACCTCCTTCGCACGAAAGTCCGTCAATATACCGCCCCATCCATGGCAACTCAAGTCCTAACCCAGAAGTTCCTGCAATTTCTTTCCTGCATCTTCCTGCAGCAACTCCTCGGGTACCGGCTCCACGGTCGGCACAAGCTTTATGTCGCGATGCATGGGAAAACCGGTTCCCCCCGGGATCAAGTGTCCCATGATCACGTTCTCCTTGAATCCTCGCAGGTGATCGACCCGCCCCAATGTCGCAGCGTCCGTCAGAACCCGAGTCGTGTCCTGAAACGACGCCGCAGAAATGAAGCTCTCCGTCTCCAGCGAGGCCTTGGTGATGCCGAGCAATGCGGGGGTGGCCTCTGCCGGTCGCTTGCCCTCGGCAATCGCCGCACGGTTTACTTCCTCAAACCGCTGTTTGGAGACCTGTTCGCCCCACAGGAATTCGGTATCGCCAGGGTTCGTGATTCGCACTTTCCGCAGCATCTGGCGCACGATCACTTCAATGTGCTTGTCGTTGATTTCAACGCCCTGCAACCGGTAAACCTGCTGCACTTCGTTGACCAAATACTCCTGCAAAGCCTGTGGTCCACAGACGTCCAGGATTTCCTGCGGCACGATAGGGCCCTCGGTCAGTTGCTGCCCCTTCTTGACGCGATCGCCCTTGAAGACAACGATATGTTTGCCCATCGGGATGAGATGCTCTTCGGTTCCGCCAGTCGTTTCATCCCGTATGACCAGACAGCGTCGTCCACGTTGATTCGGCCCAAAGTCAACGATCCCCTCGATCTTGGCTATCTCGGCAGCATCCTTGGGCTGACGGGCTTCGAACAGCTCGGCTACACGCGGCAGACCGCCTGTGATGTCCCGGGTTTTCGACTCTTTCCGCGGCGTCTTCGCCAGCAGTTCGCCGGGCAGCACGCGGTCCCCCTCTCGACTCGTGACGTGCGCACCGGCGGGAATGCTGTAGAAACCCAGAACCTCACCGCCCTGCTGAGCCCTGATAATGATCTGAGGATGCAAGTCTTCCTTGGTTTCCAAGACGACGATACCGCGATGCCCTGTCGCTTCGTCCACTTCGCGCTTGACCGTTACGTTCTCGACGAAGTCGTGGAAACTGACCACGCCATCCTGCTCGGCCAGCACTGGCACGCTGTAGGGGTCCCATTTGGCGAGTGTGGCCCCCTTCTTGATCGTGCCCCCGTCCTCCACCAACACCGTGGCGCCCATCGCCAGAGTGTAGCGCTCGGTTTCGTGGCCGGTTTCATCGTGAACGCTGATGACGCCGTTCTTGTTGAGAACGACATGATCGCCTTCCTTATTTCGAACGACACGAAGTTCATGATAACGTACCAAGCCAGCATTCTTGATGATGATCTCGGGCTGCTTGAATACTGAGCTGGCCGTTCCACCGATGTGGAAGGTTCGCATCGTCAGCTGCGTCCCAGGTTCGCCGATGGACTGCGCGGCAATGATGCCAACAGCTGTCCCGACTTCAACGTGCTTCCCGGTAGCGAGGTCGCGGCCATAACAGCGGGCACAGATCCCCCGCCGTGCCTCGCAGGTCAGCACGCTTCTAATGCGAATACGTTCCAGACCAACTGCATTGATCTGTTCGCATACAGCTTCGTCGATCATGTCACCGGCCTTGACAATCATCTTGCCTGTTACCGGGTCAGTGATGTCGACCAGAGCAGTTCGTCCAAGAACACGCGCCTGCAGGGAGACCAATTCCTCGTCGCCTTCGGTGATGGCACTGACTTCGATACCGTTCACCGTATTGCAGTCCTGCTCGACGACGATAACATCCTGCGAAACGTCAACCAGTTTACGCGTGAGGTAGCCTGCGTCAGCTGTCTTGAGCGCCGTGTCGGCTAGACCCTTTCGCGCACCGTGCGTACTGATGAAGTACTCAAGCACGCTTAGTCCTTCCCGGAAGTTCGCGACGATCGGCCGCTCAATGATTTCACCTGACGGCTTCGCCATCAACCCGCGCATGCCTGCGAGTTGGCGAATCTGCTGGCGGCTGCCACGGGCCTTTGAGTCGACCATCATGAAGACAGGGTTTGTCTCGGCGCTGTTTGCATTCTCCTCGATTGCACGGTACATGGCATTCGAAATCTCATCGGTTGCATGCGTCCAGATGTCAACCACCTTATTGTAGCGTTCCCCTTCTGTGATGATTCCCTGCTGGTACTGCTGGTCGACCTCCTTGACCTTCTTTCGGGCGTCTTCCACGATACGCGCCTTCTCAACCGGCACGATCATGTCGACCATGCCAATCGATATTCCCGCTAGCGTTGCGTGCTCGAACCCGATGCGCTTGAGCTCGTCCAGCGCTTCAACTGTTCGAGCATGCCCTGCCGTGTGGTGACAATGCCAGATCAGTGAACCCAGCAAACCCTTATCAACGGGGCGATTGACGAATCCGATGCTTGCGGGCCAGATCTCGTTGAAAAACACGCGACCGACAGTCGTCTCAATGGTCTTCGCTTTCGAATCGCCCATGACCGTCTCATGACCCAGGTCCGGATTCTTGAGCCGAATCCTGTCATGTATGCCGAGGTCGCCTTCCTGATAGGCCATGCGCAACTCATTAACTGACGATATGATCGGAAGATGCTCGTTCTCCTTCTTCTGCTTCAGGAGATGCAAGCGCTTATCCTTCTGACTTAGAATCGTCATGTAGTAGAAGCCCAAGGCGATGTCCTGCGTCGGCGTCATGATCGACTTGCCACTCGACGGCGAAAAGATGCTGTTCGTGGACATCATGAGCAGGCGCGACTCCAGTTGCGCCTCAATCGACAGGGGCACGTGAACAGCCATCTGATCGCCGTCGAAGTCGGCGTTGAACGCCGTGCAAACGAGCGGATGAATCTGGATGGCTTCGCCCTCGACAAGCACTGGCTCAAATGACTGTATGCTTAACCTGTGCAGCGTCGGGGCGCGGTTCAGCATTACCGTCTTTCCCTTGGTAACCTCCTCCAGAATGCGCCATACGTCATCAGACTGTCGTTCGATCAACTTCTTGGCACTGCGCACCGTATGCACGACACCCAGTTCCTTGAGCCGGCGAATGATAAACGGTTCGAACAGGACCAGCGCCATCTTCTTTGGCAAGCCGCACTGATTCAGCTTCAGCTCAGGACCCACAACAATAACCGAACGTCCAGAATAATCAACACGCTTGCCCAGCAGGTTCTGCCGGAAACGGCCACCCTTGCCCTTGAGCATGTCACTCAGGGACTTGAGAGGCCTATTGCCTGCCCCCGTGACCGGACGTCCATGACGTCCGTTGTCGAATACAGCGTCCACCGCTTCCTGAAGCATGCGCTTTTCATTGCGTATAATGACGTCAGGCGTCTTGAGCTGCTGGAGATTCTTCAACCGATTGTTGCGGTTGATGACACGCCGATACAGGTCATTCAGGTCGGAGGTCGCAAACCGGCCACCCTCGAGGGGGACCAGCGGTCGAA
>CAYOBW010000030.1:0-38555 GCA_964402115.1 uncultured Victivallales bacterium | reverse complement strand
TCTGGCGGGGGAGGTGAAGAGGCCGATGGAGAGGTTGCGGGTGGCCGGCGGGGGTCGCCCGATCAGGAAGAAGTCGAGATAGGCGCTGCTGTCGAGCGCGATCGTCAGCGCCTGCCGCAGGGCGCGGCGCGCGGGGGTGCCGCCGCCGACCGTGTCGTCGAGCATGTTGAAGCGCAGGTGCCAGAAGCTCGACTCGATGTCGGTGACGAGGCGGATGCCGCGGGCGGCCATGTCGTCGGACAGCGTGGCGTCCCCGGGGCCGCCGCCCCGGATCGCCTGGTCGTAGACATCGGCGACGATGCCCGTGTCGTCGTAGTAGCCCTGCAGGAACTTGTTCCAGGCGGGGATCGACTCCTTCTCGAGGGTCAGGACGATGCGCTCGATGAAGGGCAGGGTCCGGCCGGCGTCGGCCAGCAGCCCGGCCTCGCGGTCGCCCGGCGCGCCGTCGTCCGGATAGCGGTCGGCGTGGAAGTGGGGATTGCGGCGCAGGACGATGCGCGTGTTGGGCTCGTAGGCGTCGAGGTAGTAGGCGCCGCTGCCGACAGGGCAGCGGTCGAGCGAGAACTGCCGCTCGCGCAGCGCGGGCTGCGCGTAGAAGCGCAGCGCCTCCTCCGGGACGGGCGCGAAGAAGTGCAGGGCCATCCAGTAGAGGAACTGGGGATACTTGCGCTTGAGCACGACGCGGTACGTGCGGTCGTCAACGACCTCCACGCCGGGGAACGGGACCGCCCCGTAGTCGAGCGCGATGGGTGTGCGGCGCTCGCTGAGGTCCTGGTTGTACGCGGCCCCGGCGGCCGCCCGGCGGCGGGCGCGCTCGGCGTCCAGCGTCCGCGTGTAGTGCGCGTTCAGTTCCTCGAAGCCGAGGATGTAGGTCTTCAGCGTGCTGTAGACCGGGCACTGCGTGCGGGGGTCGGCCAGGCGCCGGATCTGCAGCGCATAGTCCTGCGCCGTCACGAGGCGGGTGCCCTGGTGCGGGAAGCGGCTCGGGTAGTCGCAGCCGGCGAGCGCGGACGGTGCGACGTTGGTGTAGAGCAGGCGGCCGGCGGCGTCGCGGGCGAAGCAGGGGTGAGGCTGGTAAGCGATGTCGGCGCGGAGCCGGATCGTGTAGGTGACGCGCCCCACCGCCGCGGCGTCGGGATCGGCGGCCGTCAGCGGCTGCCCGTCAGGGCTGAAGTAGGCCGGGCGGGGGAGCGCCTCGGCGGTCAGCGGCTGCAGCTCGTAGGGGCGGCGGAGGTAGTGGTAGGCGAACGGCGGCTCGTAGACGTTGTCGATGATGTGGGATTCCCGCTGGTAGTAGGCCGTGGCCGGATCGAGGTGGGTGGGCGGCGCGTCGTAGAAGGTGAAGCAGGCGTTGCCGGCCAGGTCGCCGGCGCGGTACGGGCTGTTGGTGCAGGCCGGCAGCAGCACAGCCAGCGCCAGCAAGGGCGCCGTTCGCCAGCGGCTCTCTCTCTGTGGTCCAAGCATGCCATCCCTTCCCCGGCCGCTGAGCGTCCGGGAGCGCCAAGGTCACCCCAGCGTGATGTTCCGAGCCTCGCGGACGAAGAACGCCTTGCACTCGGCCCAGTCGAAGGGCCGCAGCATGGCGGGCGCGGGCTCCGCCTCGGCATCCGCGAAGTAGGTCAGGCTCTTGAGGATGTGATACGTATTGATGCGCTCCGGGCCGTACTTGCGCGGCAGCGCCGCAAAGAGGTCTGTCAGGGAACGCCCGCCGCGCAGGACCGTGTACAGGTCCACGAAATCCTTGCGCGCGCCCCGCCCGGAGATTGCGACGAGCTTCATCAGCGCGATCTCGTCGAGCGCGGCGATGCGGAAGAAGCGGTACGGGAGCGTCGCGTAGACGAATGGATCGCGAACGCGGAAGAAGGAGAGTTTGACCCCGCTGCACAGCACGGTCAGCGTGTGGTCGGCCTCCTGCAGTGTCTCGTAGCGGCCGATCCCCTTCAAGATAGCGTGCAACGCGCGCACGTCCAGGGCATCGGTTCGGAAGAAGTCGAAATCCTCCGAGCGGCGGTGGCCCGCCTGCAGCGCCAGGCCGGTGCCCCCCGCCAGAATCCAGCCGGCCAGGGCCGGATCCGTCAGCGTCTCCAGTCGGTCCAGCAGTTTGCGGCTTGATCGCGGAAGCGTTCTTTCGTGCATGGCAAGTTCTCCAACTCGAGGATGGCCGTCCAGAACGCCCGCGTCCGGGGCGAGGACCAGTTGGCCTGGCGGATCTGGTCGAGGAAACGCGGGCGGCCCATGAAACCGATCAGAGCACGGACGTCTTCCAGGCCTCCGTACTCGAGCACACGCTCGGTCACCCACTTGGGGCAGGCGTCCAGGTCCGTCGCTTGCAGGGGGTGGTCCCAGAACAGGCGCTTCAAACGCGCAGCGACCGCTTTTGCGGCAGGCTTGCGCCTGGCGGGCTGGCGGACCGGGCACAAGCGGGTCTCCAGCCGGCAGCCCAGCGCCGCGGCCAGTTTGCGCAGCGTGTACACTTCGAAGCGATCCCAGCCGTTCTCGTAGCGGGAAACGGTTGCCGCCGAGGTTCCTGCCCGGCGGGCCACCTGCGTCAGCGACAGGCCGGCCCGCTTTCGGCGGCTGCGTAGCGCGGCCGATATGACATCGTCGTTCATCGCGCATCTATTATCACGCATGATAAGCACCACGGCAAGCCCCGAATGGCAGCCTCACCGTTCGGGTCCTTGCGCCTCGGGCACGGCCATGCGGGGCATGCGCCATTTGAAACGGATGGCGAGGATGCGGAAGACGGTGGTGATGACCATGGCGGCCACGAAGGAGATGGATTTGTCCACGCCCAGCGCGTCGAGGCCCATCAGGCAGGCCGAGCCGACGATGATCGGCGTGACGTAGAGTTCGTTCGAGAGCACCAGCGATTCCTTGCCGATGATGAGGTCGCGGATGACGCCGCCGCCGCAGCCGGTGACGGTGGCGATGAAGAGCACGGAGAGGGGATTGATGCCGGGGGTGCCGTGCGCGACGCTGGCGGTGATGGCCGAATAGACGCCGAGCCCGATCGCGTCGCCGTACATGAAGACGTTCCGGGCGCGCAGGACGACGTGCGGGAAGAAGAACGTGGCGACTGTGGCGAGCAGGATCACCACTGGGTAGCCCCAGTCGCGCAGGACCATGACGTCGCGATTCAGGATCACGTCGCGCATGACCGAGCCCCCCACGGCGGTGGCGCCCGCCAGGATCAGCATGCCCACGAGGTCGGGACGGCGGTCAATCGAACGTACCGCGCCCGAGATGGCGAAGGCGCCGGTCCCGAACAGGTCGAACGCATAGAGCACGGTCTGCAAATCGAGATGCATGGACTCCCCTGGGACCTCGGCGGACACGCGCAGGTAACCACAGCCGGTTCGTTAGCCTCTCCTGATTACCCGGCCTGCGTTCAGCTGTGTCACTGGGGCTTCTGTGGCTGGCCTGCGGGCGTGGTGGTGGCGGCCGGGTCTGCGGGTGTGGTAGCGGCCGGGTCTACGGGCTTGCCTGCGCGCCAGAGGCCCTCGACGGTGCGCCCGTCGGGGCGCGTGAAGGCGCCGGCGCCGTCCATGCGGTCGGCCTGCCACGCTCCTGTGTAGCGGCTGCCGTCCTTGAAAGTCACGGTGCCCTGGCCGTTGCGTTGGCCGTTGCTCCAGGCCCCCTCGTACACGGTGCCGTTGGGTTGCACGAACTTGCCGGCGCCTTCCATCTTGTCTGCCACCCACACGCCCTCGTACACGCTGCCGTCGGCGAACGTCTGCTGGCCCTGCCCGTGACGCTTGCTGGATTTCCAGGCGCCGTCGTAGCGCCCGCCGTCCTTGCGCGTCAGCACGCCTTGCCCGTCCATGTCGCCGCCGCTCCAATCCCCCGTGTACGTGCTGCCGTCCGCAAAGGTCAGCGTGCCGCGCCCGTGGCGGCAACCGCTCTGCCACGCGCCTTCGTATCGCGAGCCGTCATTCTGCAGCAGGGTGCCGGCGCCTTCCATGTGCCCGTCGCGCCAGTCGCCGTTGTAGCGGGCGCCATCGGGGAACACCACGAACGCCTGCCCGACGATGGCGCCGTCCTTCCAGACACCCGCGACGCGTCGGCCATCGGCTTCTCCCAGCTCCCCCTCGCCGTTGAACACGCCGTTGGCAAAGAACCCCCGGTAGACCGATCCGTCCGGGCGTTTCAATGTGCCGCTCCCGTGCATAAGGCCGTTGGTCCAGGCTCCCTCGTACGTCCAGCCGTCCGGGTAGCGCAGCGTGCCCTGGCCCGTGGGCAGGCCTGCCTGCCAGACGCCCGCGAAAACCCGTCCGCTGGCGTAGAGCAACTGGCCGTGTCCCGCGGGCTGGCCCGCCTGCCAGCCGCCGACATACTGCCACTGCCGCGGCGCCAGCAGCACGCCCTGTCCCTCCATGCGGTCAGCCACCCACTCTCCGACATACTGGCAGCCGTTCGTGAAGTAGAATGTGCCGTGCCCCTGCCGGCGCCCCGCGTGCCGTTCTCCAATGTACAGCGCGCTGCTGTTGCACGGCCTCGCGTTCGTCGCGTCCGGCGCCGGCTCGGCGAGGTTGCCTGCAACGGCTGCGAGCGCGCTGGCGAGCGCGGCGAAGGCGTTCTGCTCAGGTGCCATGGGTGCGGTTCCCGCTGCCGTGGGTGCGGGCGGCACGCTGTCCAGCACGGGTTCCTCGACCGGTCCGGCGAGGGCATCCGTCCGCTGAGGCTTGGGCTGCCCCGTCTGCCGGGTTTGCAGTTCGGTGTCGATCCGGTGTTTCAGATCCTGCAGGGCGGCCGTCTCGGCGGCCTGCCTGGTCGCCAGTGTCTGCTTCTCGGCGGTTCGCTGCGCGTCCACCTTCTCCTGCATCCGGCGGCGGGCACGCTGGAAAGCCTCCTGCGCGGTCGTCTCGTCCGCTGCCTGCGCCCCCGTGACCGGCGTGGTCGGCGCGGTTTTCACGACGGTCGCCACGCCGCCCGTGGGGGCGTTCGCCCGCGCGACCGCACTGGTCTCGCTCGCGGGAGCCGAACCGATTGCCGCGACGCATGCCAACGCCAGGCTTCCGCTGATCCATCCGCTATTTTGCATGTCTTGAGTCCTCCTTGCCGGCGGGTCCGCGCCTGGGCGCGCCTGCCGTTTTCCTATCCGTCGCCAGGCCGCCCGGTTCAGGCCGGGCGCAGCATCCATTGTTCGTGTTCCTGCCCCTGCAGAATGGCGCCGATGCGGTGCGCGGCGCGTCCGTCGCCGTAAGGATTGCGCGCGGTGGCCATGCTTTCATAGGCCGCACGGTCATCGAAAAGCCGGTCAAGGGCCGCGGTGATCCGGTCGCGGTGCGGACCCACGAGCAGGCAGGTGCCGGCGGTGACGCCTTCAGGCCGTTCCGTCACGTCGCGCAGCACCAGCACGGGTTTGCCGAGTCCGGGCGCCTCCTCTTGTACGCCGCCCGAATCGGACAACACCAGGTAGGCGCCGCGCATGGCGTGGATGAACGCCACGTAGTCCAGCGGATCCGTCAGAAGCACGTTGGGCACGTCGCCGAGCAGTTCGTGGGCCGGCTGGCGGACGTTCGGGTTCGGATGCACGGGGTACCAGAAGTACGTGTCGCGCCGGCGCCGGGCGAAGTCGCGCACGGTCTCGAAGACCTCGCGGATGGCGGCGCCGAAGATCTCGCGGCGGTGGCAGGTGATCAGCACGTACGGCGCGCCGGCGGGAATCGGCGTGGGCGGCGGCGTGGTGTGCGCGACGACGAAGTGCAGGGCGTCGATCACCGTGTTGCCCGTGACGAAAATCGTGTCGGTGGGAATGCCCTCCCGGTAGAGATTGTTCGCCGACGTTGTCGTGGGGGCGAAGTGCTGGCGCGCCACCAGGGCGGCCACGCGCCGGTTGAACTCCTCGGGATACGGCGCCCAGCGATTGCCCGTGCGCAGGCCGGCTTCGATATGGCCGAAGGGGATGTGCGTATTGAAGCAGGCCATGGCGGTTGCCATGACGGTGGTTGTGTCGCCCTGGGCGAGGACGATATCCGGCCTGTGGTCGGCGAGGTACTGGTGCAGCTCGCGGAGGACGCGGCAGGTAATGTCGGTCAGCGTCTGGTTAGCCTGCATGATGTCGAGGTCGATGTCGGGCGTCAGCCCGAACGTCGCCATCATCTGGTCCAGGATGTGCCGGTGCTGGCCCGTGGTCATGACCGTGGTGTCGAAGAGGTCCGGCTGGCGCTGCAGTTCGAGCACCACGGGCGCCACCTTCACGACCTCGGGTCGGGTTCCAATCACGCACAGCACTTTTCGACGCAACGACATACCCTGACTCCTCTTGGTAAACTTGGCGGGCGAATAAAGCTTCACTCCCGGCGTGGATGCATGCTATATATCTGTCGCAGTCGAGTTTCAAGCAGATTCATTCGCGGGGCAGGTGGAAGGGTATGGATCTACACGAGGTTGGGTTTTACGTCTGGTACGGTTTCAGGGTGCTCTTCCTGATCCTGATGGGGATCTATATCCTCACGGGCCTGGACGACCTTATCATTGACGTCGTGTACTACGCCAGGTCGCTTTACCGCCGGACGTTCGTGCGCCGGCTGATCCAGCCCGTGACGCAGGAGCAGCTGGACGCGGTGCCGGAGAAGCGGGTGGCGCTGATCGTGCCCGCGTGGGACGAGTCCAACGTGATCGCCCGCATGCTGCTGAATACCGCCAGCTCCATCCGCTACCGGAACTTCAACATCTTCGTCGGCACGTATCCCAACGACGAAGCCACCCGTCTCGAAGTCGAGAAGATCCGGGAAGTGTACGGGAACGTCGAAGCCATCGTTACGCCGCGCGAGGGACCCACGAACAAGGCGGACTGCCTGAACTGGGTCTACCAGGGGATTCTCCTGCACGAGAAGACGTACAACGTGCACTTCGACATCTTCGTCTTCCACGATTCGGAGGACATTGTTCATCCGTTGTCCTTCAAGTTCTACAACTACCTGATCCCGCGCGTGGAGTTCATCCAGATTCCCGTTTTCCCGCTGGAGCGGGAATGGAAGCTGTTCACGTACGGCTGCTACATGGACGAGTTCGCGGAGATGCACACGAAGGACATGCGCGCCCGCGAGATCATGGCCGCCTGCCTGCCGTCGGCGGGGGTGGGGACCGCGCTCAGCCGCCGGGCCATCGATTACATGGCGAGTTTGCGGCGCAACCAGATTTTCGACATCAAGTCGCTGACCGAGGACTACATGATGGGACTGCTGTTGAAGGATCTTCCCGGGAAGAAGATCTTCCTGCAGCAGACCGTCGAGCGCGTGGTCAAGCGGCGCAACCCCTGGACCGGGCGGGAGCGCGACGTGCGGGTGCGGGAGTGGATCGCGACGCGCGAGTTCTTCCCCGACACCTTTGCCACGGCGACGCGGCAGAAGGCGCGCTGGATCCTGGGTATCTCGATGCAGGGATGGAAAGCGGGCTGGTCGCGTTCGCTCGGCTTGAACTACTTCCTGCTGCGCGATCGCAAGGCTGTGGCCACGAATCTGATGGTCATTCTGGCCTACGTGGTGGTGGCTTACTGGACCTTGACAGCGCTCATGGGCGCGGTCAATCCGGCCTGGATCGTGCCCCCGCTTCTGTCGCGCGACGATCGTGTGTTCCGGCTCATGTACGTTGTGTTGGCGTTCATGGTGTGGCGGTTCCTGAACCGCGTCTATGCCGTTAACAAGATTTATGGCTGGCAGCAGTCGCTCCTGTCCATCCCCCGGCTCTTCTGGGGCAACATCGTCAACTTCTGGTCCACCTGGAAGGCCATCGAAAGGTACGTGAAGGCCCGGGTCTCCGGCCGGGAGCCCGAGTGGGGCAAGACGTCGCACGCCTTTCCCACCGAGGAGCAGCTGCGCACGTTCCACCGTAAACTGGGCGATCTGCTGCTGGAGCGGCGGCTGGTGACCACGGCCCAGCTGGATGCCGCCGTGGCGCACCAGAAGGAGTCCGGCCGCCGGCTCGGCGAGATCCTGCTGGAAATGGGCGTCCTGTGGGAAGAGGATCTCATCCAGGCCCTGGCGCACCAGCAGAACGAGCAGTCCGTCGAGCTGGACCCGAGCGCCATTCCGCCGGAGGTGTTGGCCGTCGTGCCGCAGGCGCTGGCCGAGCGCTACCGGGTCGTGCCGGTGGAGGTGCGTGGCGAAACGCTGGTGCTGGCGACGGACGTGCAGGAACGCGAGCCCCTCGGTCGCGAGTTGCGGCGCGTGCTGCAGCGCCCCGTGCTGCTGCGGTGGACCTCCAGCGCCGACATCCAGTTCGCCCTGTCGCGCGTGTACCAGATTCCATCCCCGGCCGCCGGCGGGCGGGTGCAAGTGGGCGAGCGCCTGGGCGAGCGCTTTGTGCGCGACGCGACGATTTCACAGGCCGATCTCGTGCGCGCCCTGCGGCAGCAGAAGCGCACTAATCAGAAACTGGGAGAGATTCTCGTGGAAATGAATATCGTTTCGCCGGATGCCCTTGCGGAGGAGTTGAACCGGCTATGAGGACATGCCTGCTCAACCTGCTGCTGGCCGGTCTCCTGCTGGTGCTCGCCCCTTGCAGCCGCGCCGAGGGGCCGCAGAAACTGCCCATTCCGGAGCAGCGGCGCGCCTATCCCTGGGCCGAGTCCCAGCGTATCAAGTACCTGAATACGTCGCTGATGCAGCAGGCTGGGGCGGCCATCCGCACGGGCGATCATGTGGCTGCCACCAATGCGCTGCGGCGCGTGCTGCTCAACGACCCCGGCAACAACCACGCCATCATGTTCCTGGCCGGCGTTAGCGACAACCTGGAGCAGTGGGACGCCGCCCGGCCGCTCTACGAGGATATCATCGCGCACTATCCCGAGTATCTTGACCCCTATCTGCGCCTGGGCACGGCAGCCCTGCGCCACCACCAGTTCGCCACCGCGCGGAGCGCTTTCGAGGAGCTGCTGCGCCGTGCGCCGTCCGACTATCCGCGCCGGCAGGATACGATCAGGAACCTGGCCCAGGTCGAGTTCATGGATGGGCGGTATGCGGCTGCGCAGATCTACGGCGAGCAGTGGCTGGGGTTCGAGCCGGGCTTGCCGGCTCGCACCTTTGTGCTCGAGTGCGCGATCAAACGCGAGGACTGGAGCGGTGCCCTCGCGCAGCTCGACGCGCTGCAACCCTTGACCGAAGCGGGCGCCGCGCGGGGCGAACTGCTGCTGCGGCGCGGTTTCGTGCTCAGCCGGCTGGGGCAGTACGCGGAGGCCAACCGGGCGCTGCAGGCGGCCAAGCAGCTGCTGCCCGATCCCCGGCGGCGGCGCGATGTCGAGCGGCAGACCGGTTTCAATGCCATGCGCGCGGGCCAGCACAGCGTGGCCGCGGACCGCTTCAAGGCCTGCCTGCTGGAAGGCTGCGACGACGAGCTGGCGCGCGCCTACCTCGACGCGCTGGCGGCGGGCGAATCTTGGACGATGGCGCGCATCGAGGCCGAGCGGTTGCTGAACGAGACCAATCTGACCGCGGACACGCGCACGGCGTTGCAGACGACGCTGCTGGCCGCTCTGCAGCACGACGGGCTCGACGAGCGCCTGGCGCTGATGGCGCAGACGCTGGCGGCGGAAACCGGCAACGCCCGGTTCCTGCTCGACGCAGCCGCGGCGCTGGAGCGCTTGGGACGCAACCCCGAGGCGCTGCCGCTCTACGCGACCTATCTCGAGCAGCATTTCGACACCACGGTCGCCCTGAACTACTTCTACCAGCTCAAGCGCACGGGCGCTATCGCCGAAGGGACCGCGGTGCTGGAAGAAGTCCTTGCTCAGCAGAACGTGCCGGACAACCAGCGCGCGACCGCCATCTTCGAGCTGGCCATGCTGCGCCGCCACGAGGGCGATACCGAGCGCTATTTCGCGCTCATGGAAGAATTGATGCGCGTGCGGCCCGAGGGTTCCGTGCTGCACGGGTACGGGGCGGATCTCCTCAGCGCGGGCCGCTACGACGAAGCGGCTGTCGTGCTGGCTCGCAGTGTCGAGGCAGAGGGCGATGCGGCCACCCGGTTCGGCATCTGCAAGGTGCTGGCCGATATCGCGCTGCACGAACGCCGGCCGGACGTCGCCAAGTCCTGGCTGGAGCGGGCGCTGACCTTCGGGCCGGCCGACGACGAGTGGACGCTCAGCATGGCCCGCATCGAGTACCAGCTCGAAGCTTACCGGTCCTGCGTGGACCGCCTGCTGCCCATCGCCGACCGGCGCGCCTCCTTCCGGCTCTACCTCGGGTTCGCTTTCTACAAGCTGGGCATGCCAGGCCTCGCCCTCTTCAATCTGAACAGGGCCGAGGGGCAGACCCTGTCGCCGCAGGAGCAGCGCAACCTCTACGCCAACCGCGCGTACCTGCAGTTCGACCAGGAGCAGTATGCGGGTGCGTTGGAGGACGTGGATCGTGCGCTGGCCTTCGAGGCGGATGACGACCTGCTACTGGTCCGGCTGAAGACCCTGGTCCGGGTCGGGCGGCTGCGCGAGGCGCGGGAGGCAGGGGAAGCGCTTCTGGCGCAGAGCCAGGACGCCACCCTGCGGGACGAAATCGCGGCGCGGGTGCACGCCATCGAGGATCCGGCCCTGCGGGCGGAAGCGCTGGCCGCGCTCGCACAACCTGGCACGGTCTTCCAGGCCGAGGTCTACCACGCGCTTGGCGCCGCGGCGTTCCAGGAGCCCGACTATCGCCCCGCCGTTGACTACTTCACGAAGGCGTTGAATCTGACCGGGCGCCAGTCGGAGTTGCTCTACCTGCGCGGGCTGGCCCTCTACAAGCTCGGCGAACTGCAGCGCGCCGAGGAGGACTTCGTCGCTTTCTACGAGCAGGCGGGATCGAGCGACGCCGTGCCGCTCAATTTCTGGGGTGACCTCGGCGTGCTGGAGGGCGCCCTGGGGGACTACGACCTCGGCACCGCGGCACTGGCTCACAACACCGACGTGTTCGCGGCCGACGTCGATTCGAACGAGGAAACGGCCTACCAGTACATGAAGTGGAGCCGGCGCGCAGACGCCCGTGCTGCATTCAAGAAGGCCATTGCGATCTACAACGAGGTGTCGCCATACCTGGAGGGGTCCGCCGCCGAGGAGTATCGCGATCAGCGCAAGGCGATCAAGCAGGAGTACACCAAGCTCGGTCGTACGTGGGGCGGCCAGGCCTACCTGGCCAAGACCGACTACGACAACAACAACCTCCCCGTCGCGCAGTCCATAGACGGGTCGCTGCCCGCTCAGGCCGGCGTTTCCGCCAACTGGCGGCCGCCGAAGATCGGGTTTCGGAACGAGCGGACGCTGGACCTATTCGGGCGCGTGCTGGCGAACTTCGAACCTCGTTCATGGTCGCTGGATCAGGACTCGTACCAGGGCGGCGTGGGGCTGGTTTACAAACCCCTGGTCAAGTACAACTACGGGCTCTCGTTCGAGCGGTTGTTCAAAATCGGCGACAACGCCGAGGACAACTGGCTGTGGCGCAACATGCTGGCCTGGGAGTTTGGCGAACGGCCGGAGCCCGGGCATAGCGTGAGGCCGACGGCGAGAATCTATGGCGAGGTGAGCTACTTCCTCGATGACCCGCGTCGCTGGGTCTATTTCCTCGACGGCCGCCTGGGCCCCACGCTCGCGGTGACCGACAAGATCCTCGCCACCGTGCCGCAGGTGCTGGGCACCGGGCGGTACCAAAGCAACGACGAGACCGGTCTGGGGACGTATGTGATGGCTGGCATCGGCGCGAATCTGCGCATCCTCGAGGGCGAGCGGCGCTACACGACGGAGCGCTGGTATTTCGACACGTATGGTCACTACGTCTGGGGCTGGTTCGACAAACAGCCTGCGTCGTTGGATCAGAGGGATTTCGAGGGAGTCATCTTCGGCCTCAGCATCGTCAAGTAGGCGGCGCGGGCCGGGAAGGATGTAAGCATGTCGGGCAGGATGTGGAGTCGGGTGGCGGCGTTGCTGGGGGTGCTGGCCCTGCCGGCGGTCACGGGCGCGGGGGGGCGCCTTGACGGCAGCTTCGTGCAGTTGACTCGCGCGGCGGCGGCCTGGAGCGCTGCCGAGTGGTCGGACGCCTTGAAGCAGATCAAGGACGCCGGACTCGACACGGTCATCGTGCAGTGGTGCGCGGTGGACGGTGTGGCGTACTTGCGCACCGGGCGGAAGCAGTCCGAGACCGAGGAGTCGGTGGCCTACCCCGAGCAGTACGACGTGTTGACTCCGCTCTTCGCGGCCGCGCGCGAGCAGGGCCTGTCGGTCTGGCTGGGGCTTCACCAGGATTCGACTTACTGGACGCAAATCAAAGCCCGTGACGTTGTCCTGCGCGATTACTTCCTCACCCGCGTGGCCCGGAACGAACGCCTGCAGCGGGAGCTCGTTGCCAGGTACGGCCAGGAGACCGCCTGGGTTGGCTACTACCTGCCTGACGAGATTGACGACCTGAGCTGGCGGGCGCCCGGACGGCGGGCGCTGATTCGCGACTACCTGGCGTTAAGCGTACAGCGTATCCGTGTGCACGACGGGGCGCGGCCGGTGGCGGTGAGCGCCTTCTTCCGGGGCCGCACGGCGCCGGACTTATATGCCGCTCTGCTGCGCGATATCGTGACGACGGAGCCTGCGGTTGACCGCGTCCTGGTGCAGGACGGCGCCGGCGTGCTGGGCAGTGGCGGAGGCGTCGGCGACCCGCCCCTGGCGTTCGCGGCCGAGTACTACAAGGTGTTGCGTGCCGGTTGGCCGGAGCAGGGGCCGGCGCTGGAACTCGTGCTGGAGGCGTTCGAACAGACCCAGGCCGATCCGTTTGCGGCCCGACCTGCCGCACCCGAGCGCCTGCTGAAACAGCATGCCCTGGCCGCGCCCTACTTCGGCAGCCTGACCCTGTTCACGTTGCTTGACTACGCCGACCCCCGGGCCGGTGACGCCGCTTCCGCCCTGCATGCGGCCGTGCGCGAACTCAGTAGCGTCACGAACATGCCACCTGCGTCCGTGCCGGTTCTTGCCGCCACGAACGAACCGCCTGTGATCGTGACGTCTCCCGTAGCCACGAATGCTTCTCCCGTAATGGTTCCTGCTCCCGTTGCCACGAACGAACCGCCTGCAGCCGTGACGGAGCCTGTGGCCACGAACGTGCCACCCACGGTCGTGCCGGCCCCTGCCGTCACAAACGAGCCGCCTGTGATCGTGCCCGTCCCCGTCGCCTCGCCATCACCAGCACCGCGCGTAGAGTGATCGGCGGTTCGGGCGGTAGGCGGCGGGCAATGCCCTGCGGCGCCCGCTGCCCCTGCGGTTTGCGTTCCTCCAACACGCACCGCCCCGTTCACCGTCCAGTCGGCCACGTCTCGCCCAGAAAGACGTCCTCCGCAACTTTGCGGCTTTTCGCGGTTGCCGTCTCCAGTGCGTGCGGGTCGGTCGGGTAGCCCACCGGCGTCAGCGCCACCACTTTCACCGCGGCCGGAATGCCCAGGCATTGCTTGAGCCGGCCCTCGTGGAAAGCCCCGATCCAGCACGTGCCGAGCCCTTCCGCTGTGGCCGCGAGCGTGAGGTGGTCGACCGCGATGGCCACGTCGATGTCGAGGCTGTTGCCGCTGCCGCCCATGCGCGGATACGCGTCTGCAGGCAGGCCGCAGGCGACCACGAGCAGCGGCGCGTCGGCCAGCCACTTCTGGTCGCGGCAGATCGCCGCCACCTCGCTGCGGCGCGCCGGGTGGCGCACGAACAGGAATCGCCAGGGTTGGTTGTTGCAGGCGGACGGCGCCAGGCGCAGCGCCTCACGCAGCCGTTCCTCCACCTCCGGCGGAATCGGATCGGGACGATATGCCCTGATCGAGCGCCGGCGCCGAATGGCATCCATCACCGTCATGGTGCTCCCTCCGTGTTGAACATGGGGCGTTCAAACTCCCCTTGTGCTCAACGCAATATCGCTGGCAATTTCCACGATGCCCGAGGTGCCGTCGAGTTTGACAACCTGTCCAGAGCGCAGGGCGGTGGTGAGGTGGGGGATGCCCACGATCGTGGGAATGCCCATCTCGCGAGCGACGATGGCGGAGTGCGAGAGGATGCTGCCGCGCTCGATGAGCAGGCCTGAAATGGACGGGTAGAGGGGCACCCAGCCCGGGTCGGTGCGGTCGGCCACCAGGATCTCGCCGTTTAGACGCAGGTCGTCTCCCGGTGTCCGCAGCACTTTGACCGGCCCTGTCACGACCCCCGGGCAACAGCCGGTTCCGCGAAGCGTCCCATCCACGGCTGGCGCACTCGCGGCCGGCGCATCGGCGCCGCGCGCTTTCTTGAAGAGATTGCGGTGGTAGGCCATGCCGTATGTGTCGAAACAGTCGTCCGGCAGGTGGTCGTTCTCGGCGCGGTAGGACTCGAACTCCTTGCGGCGGAGCGCGGCGAGGGCGGACAGGTCGGTTGTCACGGCCGTCCCCTTGACGTAGTCCCAGCACTCGTCGAGCGTCAGGTGGAAGACGTCCTCCGCCGCGGGCAACAGCCCCTCGGCGGCGAAGGCGCGGCCGAGGGCGCGCAGCAGCTCGCGCAGGAGGCCGTAGATGCGGGTGCGGGCGAAACGCATGTTCTCGCGGTTCTTCACCCCCAGCCGCGCGTTGCGCAACACGCGCCGGAAGAGCGCGGTCTTGATCTTCGCATAGGGCAGGGCGCCCAGCGCGCCGAAGGCCCGCTCCTCGGCGGCGAGGCGGATGCGCTGCTCACGGGCCTGCATGGCCGCGACGTCGAGGAGGGCGGCCGAGTCGAGCGTGAGATAGTTGCGCAGGATCGTGTAGACGAACTCCGGCCGGTCGCGCAGCGAGTACTCCTCGAGCTTCAGCTCGTTCATGCAGCGGAAGCCGTAGAGGTCCAGATAGCGCTTGAGGTCCTTGCGGAAGGTATTGAAGCGGTCGTCGGCCTGCACGCTGGCGGCGGCTTCGGCCGCCGGGCGGCTGACGATCAGGTCGCGCAGGCCGGGCTGCTTCTGGGCTGTGGCGGCGAGGTTGAGGAGCAGGCGCGTGGGCTCGGTGCTCTCGATGCCGCCCTCGCCGCAGATGAGGTCGTTCTGCAGGGCGCCCGCCGCGTCGCCGCACCAGCGCGTGCAGAGCTTCTTGAGCACGCCGTAAAAGACCATCACGTAGAAGTCGTTGATGATCGGCGCTTTCCACTTCCAGAGCAGCGTGTCTTCCATTTCGTTGTAGACGTCCATCAGCTCGTGCGGCTTGAGTGCGTCCAGGTCCAGCGCCGTCCAACGCCCGTAGTGCTGGCGGAAATTCGCCTCGAATCGCGCGACCCAGTGGCGGATGAAGAGGAAGTTCACGGTCGAGCGCACACACAGCAGGGCCAGCAGGGGCAGTTCGATGGCGTAGCGGCGGAAGGCGCCGGGCGGCGGGGTCTCGCTCCTCAGTTCCGCCGGTTCCTGCACGCCCATCATGGACTCCATGAAAGCCTTGTTGTACTGGAAGCCCGGGAACAGGCGCACGAGCCGGTACCAGTTGAGCAGGTTGTAGTAGACCTGGCCGCGGAAGAGCCCGAGCATGTTCTCGAAGACCAGGCGATTAGCCCGCACGACGCCGCGCGGAATGCCCATGACCTCCGCGAAGCAGTGGTAGACGATCGCATAGGCGCGCCGGATGAAGCTGAAGGTCATGGCCGAAGTCACGCCCGAGTAGCTCTCGATGATGTTGGAGTTGTCCCAGCGCAGGCGGCGGCCGGCCGCGGGGCCGTACTCGGCGGCTGTCGTGACCGGTCGCGTCTGCAGGATGAACAGCGCCCCGGCGGCGTCGAGGGCGAACTCGATATCCTGCGGCCGGCCGCACGCGTTCTCGATCGCGATGGCCGTCTGCGCCAGGAGCTGCACCTGGCGCCCGCTCAGGCTCGGACTCTCGGCGCGTCCCGCGAGGACGGGCTCGCGGCGCAGGCCGGCGCCCGCGACGGCATCGTACACCAGTTGCTCGCGCTTGTGCGCCAGCGCGGCGGTATGGCGCAGGTCGGGTTTGTGGACGGTGAACGTGTCGGCGTCCAGCCCGGCGCTCACCAGCCCTTCGCCCGCGCCGTAAAGCGCGCTGATGACAACGTGCTGGACGCTGCCGGTCACGGGGTCGGCGGTGAACATGACGCCGCTGACCGCCGCGTCGATCATCTGCTGCACGACCACCGCCATGCGGATGCCGGTCAGCGGCAGGCCGCGTTCGAGCCGGTAGGCGAGCGCCCGCGCGTTGAACGCCGACGCCCACACGCGCACGATGGCGCCCTGCACCTCCGCTGGGCTGCGGAGGAACAGAAACGAGTCGTGCAGGCCGGCGAAGGACTGGCTGGCGCCGTCCTCGTCGGCGGCGGAGGAGCGCACCGCCACCCAGGCGCCGGATGGGATGGCGTGCTGCTGCATCTCGCGGAGCGCGGCCTGCTGGCGCAGGGGCAGGCTGAGCCCCTGGACCCAACCCTGGATCTCCGCGGCCGCCGCGGGCACGTCCGCCGCCGTTCGCACGTCGGCCAGGCGCGCCCGGACCCGCGCCGCGAGCTCCGGCGCGGCGAGCGCGGCGGCAAACGCCTCCGTCGTGACGACGAACCAGGGTGGGACCGGCTGGCCGAACGTTCCGAGCCGGGCGAGCTGGTGCGCCTTGCCGCCGACCAGCGGCCGGTGCGCCGGGCGCACGTCTTTGCCTGCGAGCAGCCAGGGTTGCGCCGCCGCCGGCGCTTCTGCCGGGGATCCTGCCGGGGCGGCGGCGGGGGCGGAACCCGGCCCCGGCGCGGCGTTACCCGTCGAAAGGGGCTGTTGGCGGAGCTGGAGCGCTGGCCTGCGCACCGGCTGCGCAGGTTCTTCGGCGGGGTTCACTGTCGTTGTTGACTCCATCGCTCCGCTCCTTGCCGGGTCGCGCCCGTCGCCGGGCGGCGCCGGCTCAACTCCCCTGCAGACCGTAAAGCCGTGCGATCTCGACCGCCAGGATCAGGTCGAAGGCCACGATGTACATGCCTGCGTACAGCTCCATCCGCTTCGCCGTGCGCGGGGAGGTGCGCAGGCGGTACTGGAAGAAGCCCAGCAGGCAGACCGCAAACAGGGCGACCAGGGCCGCGTAGAACCAGCCCCCGAGGCCGATGTGACGGCCGACGAGCGCGACGAGCCCCGTGTCGATCACCCGCACGAGGAGCACGACGTAGGCCGCGCCGTAGGTGCCGAACACCTTCGTGTAGGAATCGAGCCCCTCGACCTCCTCTTCGGGTGCGCGGATTTTGCGCGACACCTCCCAGTTGAAGGTGACGAAGAAACCGACGCAGGCGTAGACCCAGAACCAGGGCGGCGCCTGCCAGAAGTAGCGGCCCGTGGCGCCGCTGTAGACGATCTGGGCGAGCAGGGGCATGATCAGCATGTGGCTGAAGGCGTAAACGAGGAAATGGCGCCGCAGCCACGCGCCGACGAAGAACTCCTTAAGCATCAGCACGGAGAATAGCTGCGCCGCCAGGATGGCAACCAGGGCCGCGGGGCCGAGCAGCCACCCGGCCAGCCACTCGATGAGCAGGGCGGCGGCGCCGAGCCGGCGCAGGTCGCGCAGCGTGACGAGCCCCCGCTGCAGCACGCGGTCCGGGTGGAAGCGGCAGTCGTCGGCGTAGTCCTTGTGTTCGTCGAAAACGCGCAGGTGGAAGAACGTGCAGAGCATGACGACCGCGATGAGGGCCGAGCGGTGGGAGTAGGCGACCGGCCCGGGCGTCGTGAGCACCTGCGCAAGGAACTGGTTCGACGAGCAGTAGCTGACGATCAGCAGCCCGTGACCGAAAAGGGGAAAGCGCTCGGCCAGATAGGCCCGGAACCGGGTCAGCCAGGGATCGCGCTGGGTCAACGCCGCCGCATCGCTCATGCCCGCTCCCTCACTTCAGGTTGCGGGCGCCGCAAGGCCGGCGTGGCGCCTGGCGGACTCGAGCGTGTTGTAAAGCAGCATCGTGATGGTCATCGGCCCGACGCCGCCGGGGACCGGCGTGATGAGGCTGGCGCGCTCCCTGACCCCGTCGAAGTCCACGTCGCCCACGAGCCGGAACCCGGACTTCTTCGTGGCGTCCGGCACGCGGTTCACGCCGACGTCAATCACGGCGGCTCCTTCTTTCACCATAGCGGCCGTGACGGTGTTCGGGCGGCCGGCGGCGACGATGAGAATGTCGGCCTGGCGCGTGAAGTGGGCCATGTCGCGCGTGCCGGTGTGGCAGATCGTCACCGTGGCGTTGGCGTTGGGCTTCTTCTGCAGAAGCATGTTGGCAACGGGCTTGCCGACGATGTTGCTGCGGCCCACAACGACCACATGCGCCCCGGCGATGGTCACGCCGCTGCGCGCCAGGAGCTGCACGACGCCGTGCGGCGTGCAGGGCAGAAAGCAGCGTTCGCCGATCACCATGCGCCCGACATTGACCGGGTGAAAGCCGTCCACGTCCTTCTCGGGGTCGATGGCGAGCAGTACGGCGGCCTCGTCCATGTGCCGGGGCAGGGGCAGCTGCACGAGGATGCCGCTGATGCGGGGGTCAGCGTTCATCCGGCGCACGACGGCGAGCAGTTCGTCCTGCGTGGCCGAGGCGGGCAGCCGGTTGTCGTCGGAGAAGATGCCGGCGTCGGCGCACGCCTGTTCCTTGGCGGTGACGTACGAGCGTGACGCGGGATCGTCGCCCACGAGCACGACGCCCAGCCCAGGTACGATGCCGCGTTCGCGCAGCGCCGCGACTTCGGCCTTGATCTCCGCCCGCATGGTTTCCGCTACCTGCTTGCCATCGATGATCCGTGCTGTCATGACTCTCTCTCCCCCGGTTGTGAACGCCTGCCCGTCGCGCGCGGCCGGCCTAGTAGTGAAATCCGCTGCCGCCGATGTACTCCCGCAGAATGGACGTGCGGGGCACCACGTAGTCGGGAGCGGGCAGGAAATTGAGCAGAAACTCGGTCAGGCGGCGCGACTCCGCGTACGCGGGATCGGAGGGCTTGACCTGGAGCAGTAGCGGCTCGACCAGCGGCTTGAGCACGGCGAGCTCGTAGTCGAGCGCGGAATTGAAAGTGGCATCGGCCTCGCGCTGGAAGGGGAAGATCCAGCGCTTCTCGCCGCTGCGGACCGAGGGCCAGCGCTGCAGGGTCTCGATCGCGGAATGGCTCCGGAAACGGTGATCGCGCACCATCCGGCGGATCAGGCGGTTGTCCGTGGTCGAAATTCGGTTGGTGTGGTCCACGCTGAGCTGGGTCAGGGCGCTGATGTAGATCCTGAACGTGCGCTCCGGCGGAATCATCTGGGTGAGCCGCGGATTCAGCCCGTGGATGCCCTCGACGATGACGATCTGGTCCGGCTCGATCTTGACGCGCTCGCCGTGGTACTCGCGCTGCCGGGTGGTGAAGTTGAAGCGCGGCAGGGCGACGGCCTGGCCCTCGATGAGCTTCAGGAGGTCGGCGTTGAACTGGGCGATGTCCACGGCCTCGATGTGCTCGAAATCCAACTCGCCGCTCTCGTCGCGCGGGGTGTGTTCCGGCCCGAGAAAGTAATCGTCCGTGGATACCGTGAACGGGCGCAATCCGTTGATCTTCAGGTGCAGCGCGAGCTTCTTGGCGAAGGTGGTCTTGCCGGCTGAAGAGGGGCCGGCGATCAGGACGACGCGGGCCTCGGCCCTGCGGGCCGCGATCCGGTCGGCGATCTGGCCGCACTTCTTCTCGTGCAGCGACTCCGAGATCATGATGAACTCGCGGATCTCCCCGCTCGCGGTCAGCTCGTTGAGCCGGCCGATCGTGTTCACGCCGAGAATACGGCCCCACTGCTTGTGCTCCTGGTAAATCTGGAACAGGTGCGGCTGGTCCTCGAAGGGCGGCACCTGGAGGGGCGTCTGGCGCTCGGGCGCCTGCAGGACGAAGCCGGGCGGGCGGTGTACGAGGGCAAAGGTCCCCAGCACGCCCGTGGCGGGGACGAGCGGGCCGTGGGCAAGGTCCGTGTAGCCGTCGCACCCGTGCATGACCACCCGCGGCGGGTTGCGGTACTTGAGGAGATTCAGCTTGTGAACCTGCCCTTCCGCCTCCAGTTCGCGCACGGCATCGGTGAACGCGAGTTTGCGCCGCTCGATCGGGAGATTCTCCGCCACGACGGCGCGCATGCGCGTCTCCAGCGCGGTCAACTGCTCCGGCGTAATGCCATGCACGTCGTCCTGGTTCGTGAAGAACGAACAATAGAGCCCCGGTCCCATGGAATGCTCCAGGGAGAAGCGCGCCAGAGGGAAGAGCTCCTTGACGGTCTTGGCGAGGAGGAACGACAGCGAACGCCGGTAGACGCGCCACCCGTGCGGGTCGGTAGCCGTCAGGAAGCGCACGTGGCTGTTGACCGTCAGCGGGTAGG
Source organism: uncultured Victivallales bacterium (assembly GCA_964402115.1). Taxonomy (GTDB): domain Bacteria; phylum Verrucomicrobiota; class Kiritimatiellia; order UBA8416; family CAYOBW01; genus CAYOBW01. The sequence goes on along the minus strand of CAYOBW010000030.1, from coordinate 18,308 downwards.
TCAAAGAAGACAGGTCGTTGTTGACCAGGGCCGCTATGTAAGGCAGCCCGTCAGGCGAGAGGGGCGAGGTCAGCAGCGCGCAAACCGGGGCGCCCTCCGGCAGCCTGCGTGACGAGCCGTCTTCGAAAACGACATTGACCTGCACTGCATTCATGGTGCGGCAGATTGGCAGAGCGATGACATATCGACAACGAAACGATACCGCACGTCCTGCTTGAGCAGCCGGTCCCACGCTTCGTTGATCCTCTGCATGGGGATCAGTTCAATGTCCGATACGATCCCGTGGGCGGCGCAGAAATCCAGCATTTCCTGCGTTTCGGCAATCCCGCCGATGGCCGAACCGGCGAAATGGCGCCGCGGCAGCAGTAAGTTGAAAGCAGCCACGGGCAGGGGGTGTTCGGGCGCGCCCACCAACGTGAGCGTGCCGTCCAGTTTCAACAGGCTCAGGTAGGCGTTGAGGTCGTGCTGGGCAGAGACGGCGTCGAGGATGAAGTTGAAGGTGCCCTGGTGTTTCTTCATCGCGTCGGCATCTTTGGACACAACGACTTCATGAGCGCCCAGCCGCAGGCCATCGGCGATCTTGCCGGGAGAGGTCGTGAATAGAACGACGTGCGCGCCAAAGGCACGGGCGAACTTCACCCCCATGTGGCCGAGGCCACCCAGCCCGACGATGCCCACTTTCTGGCCGGGGCCGACCTTCCAATGGCGCAGCGGCGAGTAAGTCGTGATGCCGGCGCACAGGAGCGGAGCCGTGGCTGCCAGATCCAGCCCGGCGGGTACGCGCAGGACGAAGGCCTCATCCACGACGATGTGGGTGGAGTACCCGCCGAAGGTGTGTCCGCCCAGGTGCTTGTCCTCGCCGTTGTACGTGAAGGTGGGGAATGACAGGCAATACTGCTCGAGTCCCGCCTGGCAACTTGAACACGTGCGGCAGGAATCCACCATGCACCCTACTGCGCTCAGGTCGCCGGGTTTGAACTTGGTGACGCCGGAGCCGACGTGTGTCACGCGGCCGACAATCTCATGGCCGGGCACGCAGGGGTAGATCGTGTTGTGCCATTCATTCCGGGCCTGGTGGAGGTCCGAGTGGCAGACACCGCAGAACAGGATGTCGATTCCCACATCGGTGGGACCGGGTTCACGCCGGGCAATACCGAGCGGCGCCAGCGCCGAACTCGCGGCATGCGCTGCATAGGCTTGGATGGTCTTTGTTTTCATGGGCGCAAAATAGCCTACCTGAACGTCGTTGTCACTAGCGTAACGCGCAGCCTAGGCGATGAACGCCGCGGCAATGGTGTCGGCGCAGTCCCAGCCGCGCTCTGTCAGGCGCCAGCGGCCGGCGTCGGCCACGAGCAGGCCCTGGGCCGCCAGTTCAGCCAGCGCGGCCGTCCAGTGGGCGGGCACGGGTTCGCCGGGCGGCACGTAAGCCGCGGGCGTGACGCCCTCGGCCAGGCGGAAGGCGAAGGCGATGCGCTCTCCGGCATCGGCAGCGAGGGAAAGGGTTTCGCGCTCCTCGGCCGGGGGGCGCTGGCCGGCGGCCAGGGCCCGGCCGTAGGCTTCCAGATCGGGCGTGTTGGTCCAGCGCTGCCGCCCGTGGCGGGAGGCCGCGGCCGGGCCGAACCCGAGGTAATCCCCTCCGCGCCAGACCGCGGTATTGTGGCGGCAGGCCTGGCCGGGGCGCGCATAGTTGGAGATCTCGTAGCGCTCGAAGCCGGCCCGCTCGAGGTGCGTCCGCGCCGCGGCGAGCGCCTCTATCTGCGCCGTCTCCGGCGGCAGGGCGATGCGGCCGGACGCGACGTCGGCATGCCAGGGGGCGGTCGGCTCGACACTCAGGGCGTATACCGAGACATGCGTGGGCGCAAGCGCCGTGATGGCGCGCAGCGTTTCGTCCCAGGCCGCGTCCGACACGCCCGGCAGGCCCGCAATCAGGTCGAGCCCGACGTTCGTGAAGCCCGCGCGGCGCGCGTGGTCCACGCTGACCGACAGGTCGGCGGCCGTGTGCCGCCGCCCGATCGTCCGCAGGACCGCATCGTCCGTGGCCTGTACGCCGAAACTGATTCGGTTGACGCCGGCAGCGCGCAGCAGGTCGAGCTTGTGGGCGTCCAGCGTGCCGGGGTTGGCCTCGACCGTCCACTCGGCGAGTCTCGTCAGGTCCACGTACTGGCGCAGCAGGGCTTGCAGGCGGGTCAACTCCGGGGCGCCCAGGATTGACGGCGTGCCGCCGCCCACGTAGATTGTCTCCGGCACCAGTGGCGCGGCGGTCGCGCTTGCCGCCCCTGCAAGCTCCTGCGCCAGGCCGCGCAGCCACGTGTCTGCCCGGTCCGGCGTGTATGCCACCGAGTAGAATCCGCAGTATCTGCACTTGCCGTTGCAGAAGGGGACGTGCAAATAGAGCTGGTCGGGCAGGGGCATGGTTCCGTACTCCGGATGCAGGGCAGTTAAGCACGGTGCGGTGGCGCGCACAATGGGAAGTTGGGGTGGATGCAGGGTTCCGCGTTCAGTCGGTAGCGCTGGAACCTTCCCGGGAGGAGCCCGTTATGAAACTCGAAACACTCGTCACGTTCCTGGACCGCGAGCTCAAGGTGGCGGACATCCCGGACACCGCGCTCAACGGACTGCAGGTGGCCAATCGCGGGACCGTGCGCAAGGTGTGCTGCGGTGTGGATGCGTCGCTGGAGTGCTTCGAAGCCGCCCACCGGGCCGGGGCGCAGTTGCTGATCTGTCACCACGGCATCAGTTGGGGCGACTCACTGAAGCAGATCACGGGCTTGAACTACCGCCGCCTGGAGACGCTGCTGCGGTACGACCTGGCGTTGTACGCCTGTCATCTGCCGCTGGACGCCCACCGGCGCTGGGGCAACAACGCGCAGCTTTGCCGGGCGCTGCGGCTGCGCAACCTGAAGCCGTTCGGCCATTACCACGGCGTGGTGTTGGGCTACGAGGGGCTGCTGCCGAAGGCGGTCTCTCGCAGCGCGTTCCACGCGCAGGTGGCGGCGGTCACCGGGTCGCGGCTGCAAACGATGGACTTCGGTCCCGCGCGCATCCGGCGGGTGGCGGTGGTGTCGGGCGGGGCCGCGGCGGAGATCGAGGAGGCCGGGCGCAAGGGCGTGCATGCCTACGTGTCCGGGGAACCCGCGCTGCAGGCGTACGCGCTGGCCCAGGAGTACGGGGTGAACGGCGTGTTCGCGGGGCATTACGCGACCGAGGTCTTCGGGGTACGGGCACTGGCCGGCGTGCTGGCCCGCCGGTTCGGCGTGACGACGGAGCTGCTCGATTTCCGCGTCCCGTACTGAGCGGGCTACTGCCCGTCCGGAAGGGGGGCGGGGGGCTTGGCTGCGGGCGGTGTGTCCAGCATGGGCTCCGGGGTGGCCTCCGGCTGCGGTTCGGCGTTCTCCTCCGGCGTTTCCGCGGCCGGCTTGTGAGTCGCCTTGTCAGGTGTCGGCTCATCCAGTGTCGGCGCATCCGGTTGCGGTGTGGTCGCGGGCCGCTTCTCGGCCCGACGTTCGGCATGGGCAAGCCTGCGCGCCTCCCGCTCCGCCTCCTCGCGCGCCGCCCAGTCAATTTTCGGCGGTCTGGGCGGTTCGGGCTTCTCCCGCCCCTTTTCCTTCAGCCCCGGCGTGGTCGTGGTCTGCGCGAGAATGGTGCCGGCCTTGTTGAAGACGGTGACGACCGTGCCGTAGACGTCCTGCCACTCCCAGCCCTGATCTTCGTCCGACGCGTTGGCCTTGGCAAAGTCCACGGTCACGGGGTTCGCGTCCAGACGCGCGATGGTGGCCGTGTGGGTGTTCGCGCGGCGCGCCTCGATGCGGCCGGAACTGCCGCTCTCGCGGTCTTTGCGCGGCTTCGTGAAGTAGTCGATACAGACGCGCAGGTCACCCAGCGGGTCACCCTGCTGGGTGTTGCGGAGTTCGACGCGGAAGGCACACTCACCGCCCTCGGTGCGGCCCTTCGTCATCCAGACGGACAGGCTGACCCGGCGCGCCATGGCTGCGGTCGTCGTGGGGTAGAGCGTCTCCTTGCGCACGGAGGTGGCCAGGGAGGGTGGCCGCATACCGCCCGCGTAGACCGACGCGTAATCCTGTTTGTCGGCCGCGGCGACGGCCTCGCGGGCTGTCGGCGCCCCCTCGGCGCCGGGTGTGGCCGCCACGGCGGAGGCGACGGCGGGCACGGCCGCGGTTGCGCCGGCGGCGGCTTCGCTCTCGACCAGCGCCAGTTCGAAGAGCGCGGCTGTCACGCGAGGGTGTTCCCGCAGTCGCTTCAGCTCCGCATTGAAAGCCAGGGCCTGGTCCACGCTGCCTTCGATGGTCAGTCGCCGTTGCTCGGCTTCGAGACGGGCCGCGCACTTGTCGGTCAGCGCAACGACGGCACGATCGTGTTCCACGGTTTCCGTGCTCCAGCGCCGCCGGAAGGCGACTTGCGCGGAGCGGAGGGCCGCGGGTTGCGTCACGAGGTGCTCACGGCCGAGAGCTTGCGTGGCCTGGAAACGGTCCGCCTCGGCCTTGATCAGCTTCCACCCCTCCAGGTCGCCGGCGCCGCGGGTCTTGTCCGCGAGTTCGGTCAGGGCTTGGTGGTACGCATCCTGCCAGGTCCGGACCCGTTCGCTTTGCGCGAGGGTCAGCTTGAGGAGGTGCTCGTCGTAGATGCCGCGAACCTCGTCCGACGTGACGGCCTGGACGGCGCTTGCCGCCAGACAGCAGAGCAGCACGAGCCGCGCCGCGCTGCGCCTGGGAAGATTGTTTCCCCGACCGGTCGCTTGCGCGCTATACTCTGGTGACTTTGAGCTCACAAGGGCGTTATACTGTGAGGCTGTTGAGCTAACAAGGATAAAGGCGGCGGCAGGGGAGGCGGATGAACACGCGACGCATGCTGGTAGGGTTGGGTCTCGCCCTGGTGGTCGGGCTCGGTGCGCTGCTGTTCGAGCCGGGGCGGGCGAAGCGCCCGGCGCAACCGGTTCGGCCGGCCAAAGCGCGGGTGGCGCTGCGTCCGGCGGCCGTCCCGTCGCGACTGCCGGTCGGGGGCGCGCGGCGCCTGCCCGTGCCCGCGGCGCTGCGTGCCGCGCCGGCGGCGCCCCCCCCGGCTGCCGCCCGAACCGTGCGCCCCGACGACGCGATTCCCAACGAGTACGTCCTTTCCTTCTTCGACGATCGCGACCGCGATGCTTTCGCCCGCCTGGCGCGCGCGCTGGGGGCGGACGTGCTCGGGTCGTCCGATTTCGGACATGCGCTGCGCCTGCGGGTTCGTTCCGCCGAACAACTTGCGCGGCTGCTGGCAGAGGGGCCGCGGCCGCTGCAGGTAGGATCGAACTACCGCACGCGGGTGCCGTCGCCCGCGGACCTCGTGCAGCGCCAGGCCGACGGCCCTTACGTCGGGTTCGGCGGCGCGGCGCTGGCGTGGCTGGGGGTGGCCGAGAACAACGCAGCCTGGGGGCGCGGGTTGACCGTGGCCGTGCTGGATACCGGCGTGCAGGCCCATCCGGCCATGGGCAACGCGCAAATCTCGCAGCTTGACCTGGTTGGCGGCGATGCGGGCACGGGCTCGGCGGCTGACCACGGGACGGCCGTGGCCTCGCTCATCGCGGGACGGGCGGATGGGGTGCTGGGCGTCGCGCCGGCCGCGGACGTGCTCAGCGTACGGGTCATGAATCCCGATGGCACGGGGGACACGTTCACCCTCGCGCAAGGCATCGTGGCCGCCGTGGATGCCGGCGCACGCGTGCTCAACCTCTCGCTGGGCAGCTTCGGCGACGATTTCCTGCTCGCCGACGCCGTGCGCTACGCCCAGTCGCAGGGGGCGGTGCTCGTGGCGGCCACCGGCAACGGGGCGGTGAATGTCGTGCAGTACCCGGCGGCCTACGAAGGCGTGCTGGCCGTGACCGCCGTGGATGGCGAGGGGCGGCATCTCTACGTGGCCAACTCGGGCCCCGAGGTGTCGCTGGCAGCGCCCGGTGTCGGCGTGTCAGCGGCCGGTGCGGAGGGCGGTGTGACGCAATTCAGCGGCACGTCGGCGGCCACCCCGTTCGTCAGTGGCGCGCTGGTGGCCGTGATGTCGCAGCAGGCGGGCCTGACCGCGCCGGAGGCGGCTGCCATCCTGCTGGCGAACGGGAACGACGCGGGGGCGCCCGGCGCCGATCCCGTCTACGGCCAGGGGATCCTGGATCTCGGACGCGTGCAGCAGCGCAATACAGCGGGGGTGTACGACATTGCTGTGACGCCGCCGTACCTCGACCCCGCCAGCGCGGGTACGCAGCTGCTCCTGTCGGCGCAGAACCGCGGGACGGAGACGCTGAAGGCCGTGGACCTGCTCGTCGCGATCGACGGGCTGTCCACCCCGGTGCACTTCTTCGATGTGCCGGCGGGGCAGACCGTGACGCGGACCTTCGACCTGGACGCTCAGTCCGTCCGCCGGGCGGAGGGCGTGCGGGTGCAAGTCGGCGCCGCCGTGGATGGCGTGACGGACGTGTACCCCGCGAACAACAGCCCCGTGCGTTTTACGGTCGGCTTCGCGCCGCCGGCGGCCACGGGTACGACGCCCTGAACGGGGGTAGACCCCTTCGGAGGACCTGCGCCGCTCAGTACGACAGGGTACTTCCGCCGATGAATTCCCGCAGCAGCGAGTCGAGGGGCACACAGGCGTCGTCGCGCACCGCGCGCAAAGGGCGCAGCAGGTCATAGACGCGGTTGGCGCGGATGTGCGCATCGAGGCGCCTGGGGTCGTCCCGGAAGGCGTGGCGGGCCGAAGCGATCAGGCGGAAGAGCAGGTGGCGGAGAAAGGGCAGCTCGTAGGGCAGGGCGCTGTTGATGATGGTGTCGGTGCGCTTGATCGAGGGGATGATGTACTGCAGTTCGCTGCGGCGCACGTAGTGCCAGTGGGTCAGGGTCTCCATGGGGCCGGAGTTGCGGTGGAGCCTGTCGCGGATCATGCGGCGCAGCAGCCGGTTATCCGCCCAGCGCATGAAGGACCCATCCTCCGCCCGGAACTGGCCCAGCGTCTCGATGTAGATGCGGAACTTGCTGGCGCTCGGGATGTCGGCCGTCATGCCTTCATAAAGGCCGTGCAGACTGTCGATGAGCAGGATCTCGTTGCGGCCCAGGCTCAGCGGGTGGGCATCGAGCGTCCGGCAACCGCTCTTGAAGTCGTAGTTGGGCGTGTGGATTGTCGCGCCGTCGAGCAGGCGCCGCAGGTGGTCGTTGATCAGCACCAGGTCGAGCGCCTGCGGCGTTTCGTAATCGTGGTCGCCGAATTCGTCGATGGGGTGCTGGTCGAGGTCGAAGAAATAGTGGTCGATGTTGATGGCCTTGAGCGCCAGGCCGGCCTGGGTGAGGGCCTCGCGCAGTTTGATGGTGGTGGTGGTCTTGCCGGAGGATGAGGGGCCGGCGAGAATCACGATCCGCACCTGGTCCCGGTGCTCGGCAATGCGCGTCGCGGCGTCGGCGATCTCCTGCGCGTAGCGCGCATCGCCGTCGTGGATCAGTTCCGGCAGCCGGCCGCGCGCGATCAGGCGGTTCAGGTTGGCCACCGAGTCGCACTCGTGCGCCACGTTCCAGCGCAGCACCTCGTAGATCTTGCGGTACGGGATGTTGTCCGCCACATCCTGGAGCTGGGAGCGGCCCGCGCGCACCTGGGCGCGTTGGTGCCGGTAGATGATGTAGCTCTTCGCGACGCGGGTCAGGCCGCTGCCGAGGAGCACCTGTTCGACGACATCCTGGACATCCTCGACCGACGGCGTTGCCGCGGCGGTGTAGGTGCGCGCGAGCGCCCGTTCGACTTCGAGGGCCAGCGCGTCCGCCTGGGCGGGGTTGGGGCAGTTGTTCGCCAGCAGCGCCTTGCCGATGGCGGTGCCGATGCGTTGGCGGTCATACGCGACCAGGGTGCCGTTGCGTTTGACAATGTGAGTGAGCGGGGTCCCTGACGCATGCATGGGTGGGGATAGTAGGCCGGCAGCGCCCGGGACGCAAGCGGTCAACGCGGGCGTCCGGCTATTCGCCATACGGCCCAAGACCGCCTGAAGGGTCTGTTGAAAAACTCAATGCGCGCGACCACGGACACTCGTAATCGTCCTCGACCTCGGCTTCTTGGGAAGTTTCGAGTACGAGGACGACGACGAGGACGAGTACGATTCGGAAACGCACCGCTGTAGAATCAACAAGCCCTGAAGGCGGGACTCCAAACGTCGCAAACTCGGTGGAAACCCGTTCGGAGTCCCGGCTGTAGCCGGTCTCAGGCACCTGCCGGCGGCCATAATGAGACTTGCTGTAGGGGGTTAGCAGTGCTACGGCCGGACGGGGGCCGAGCGTTTGAAGCCGGCGACGCGCAGGTCGGGATCCATGTTCGGATTCCAGTTCGGGTCGTCGGTGTAGATCGTCTCGCCGGCTGTGTTCACCCAGCGGTGCTTCCAGTCGTTTGACCCGAGATCAACCTCGCCGGAGTGCGGGTTGCGGTACTTCTCCTGTGCGGTGAGCGTGAGGTACTGCTGCTCGTTGATCTGGGACATGGTGCGCGAGCGATTCTCCGCGATCTCCTGGTCGATGCGTGCCAGCTCGGCGAGAGTGTCCTGCACGATCCTGCCCCTCTGGATCTGTCCCTGCATCTCGGCGCTCAGCCAGCGCGGGTTGAGGGCGAACGAGTTCATGATGACCTTGGCCACGGGGCCGTAAGCGGCAAACTCGGCTTCGGGCGCCCGCGCCACGATGGTGAAGGGGTTGCTCCACAGCGCGACGCCCATGACGCTGAACCCGTCGACGGCAACGAACAGGGTTTCGCGGAAGCGCGTGCCGGCCTCGTTATAGGAGACGGTGACAACGGCGGCGTCGACGGAGTAGGGGATGCCCTGAGCGGTGAGCGCCTGCCCGGCGGGAAGGGCGCGGACGGCGGCGGCGATGTCGGGGCGGGGCGTGACCTCGACCTCCTTCACATCGGAAGCCTGCGGGTGCAGTCCCGGGAACAGCAGGCGCAGCAGGAAGTCGCGGGCCGTCTGGCGGGCGACGACGGGCATGCCGTTCCAGTTGCCTCCCAGCATGGCGTTGTAGGGGCTGGGTTCGGCGTAGTTGATCTTGGGGAGATAGCGAAGCATGACCTTGCCCGCCGGATCGCGGCGGATGGTGAAGTCGATCTTCGCCTCGATCGACTGGCCTGCGCCGCCGACGGCCGTCAGCGGGTTGACGCGTACCATGCCTCCGTCGGTCTGCCAGCCCTTGGGCACGAGGACAAGGAAGGCGCCCTCGGTCCGGTCGATATAGCGCTCGAAGACGAGCTTCGGGGTTGCGGCGGGGGACGCTGGCTTTGGGCCGGTCGCGTGGACGGGCTGAACGGTCAGTGCCAACGAGCAGGCGAGGGCGGCGACTTCGGCGGCATGCCTCATGGCGATTGCTCCTTTCGGTCGGCGGCGGGCGTGTTGCGGCCCCGCACGCGTATTGCCAATAACTATGGCGCAACGCAGGGCCGCGCGTCACTCCACAAATGAGGGCCCTTTCCATGTTCAGCCCCGCAACCGTGGATGCGAGCGCGCGATCCCCGCTCCCCATGGTCGTCCTTCTCGCTCCGGCCGGCCCGGGAGGACCGGCGTACGTGGGACTGCGCTCCTGCGCCGTCCGTGCGACAACCCGCAGGCCGGCATCGAGCCGCGACCTGACCTGGCCCGGCGAAGCACGGCCGGAAGGTGGCCGGTTGCCGCACGAGGAAAGACAGGCCCGAGGTTCCGGTCTTGACCGCGGTCCTCGCTTTTCCATAGCATCAGAGACTATGACTCGGGTGATATAACTCGCGCTATCGTCGTAAGTCGTTGCACGGCAACACAGCATGCGGGGTTTATCGTCCAGTGCGGGTTGATATGATTGAGCTATAAGAACATGTTGTTGGGTGAATGACGATGAAACAAGAACCGGTACCACAAGCCTTCGCGAGACGACTGAATATGCGCGCGGATCTACAGCAGGCGTGCCAGCAAACGCTCGATGAGCGTGTTGACCGCTATATCGAAATCAATCACCAGGGCATCATCGGCAATCACTATTTCGCTGCCGCATCGTCGGAATGCATCATGCTCTATCGCGATGGTTAGTGCCTTAACCGCCGGGAACGGCGAAGAATAACAAGATACTTCCGCCCTCTCCCACTGGGAGAGGGACGGGGTGAGGGTTGTGGGCAAAGCCCACATTGGAAGAGGTGACAACAAGAGCGTGGAAGCGTACGTTTCACCCGGCGCGGACGCCGGGTGAAACGAGGGTCAGGCTCGACGCTGACGCCGGAAAGGAAAACGATGAAGGCCATTTACACGTTGTCGATCGAGTGCGTATTTGGAATGTACCTCAAGGAGAGTTTTCTCCGGGTGGTCGAGGTTCCCTCCGACATGACACTCGGCGACCTGCATGCGCTGATAAAGGATCTCACGGGATTCGACGACGACCACCTGTCCACGTTCTACACGGCCAATACGCTGAGGGGAAAGAAGGTATGGTTCACCGAGAGTGGCGAGTGGGAAGATGACGATGACGCGGAAGATGGCGCGTCACTCTGGGACATTCCTCTGCACGATGTCTTCCCTCTGCCCAAGCACAAGAAGTTGTACTACTGGTTCGACTTCGGGGACGACTGGATGTTCGAGATTCGGAAGAAGGGGAAGGACGGGACTCCTGCCTCCGCCACGCGCTACCCGCGTGTCATCCATGAGGAAGGTCCGAAACCCGAGCAGTACCCGTCATTCGGGGAATGAGGGAGCCCAACAACGGCCCGTATCGGTCGCGGGGCGCGGGGAGGACGGCGCAGGAGCACCGTCCTACGGGGGGACGGCATGACGCCGGGCGGTGGTGGAGGGCGCGGAGCGAAGCCATGATCACTAGAAGTGTCGTTGTTGCTTGTGGCCTGCTGACCATGGCCGCGAGCCTGGCCCAAGCAGAAGGGCCGCCAAAGGCAGGGAAGGACGAATCGGGAACCATGTCCTTTGTGGAGAACCGATTCATTCGCGTCGGCATTACCCTCAAGTGGGGCGGGGCGATCACCCACGTCTCGGCGCCCGGCGGCCCGAACATCATCAACTCCTTCGACCTGGGCCGGCAGATCCAGCAGTCGTACTACTCCGGCCCCCCCAACTACCAGCGCGAGGGGAAACAGAAGAGCCCCCATTGGGCGGGCTTTCCGTGGAACCCGATCCAGACCGGCGATGCGTTCAACAATGGCTCGGAAGTGCTCGCGCACCGGGTCAAGGGCGGTGAGCTGTACGTCAAGACCGTCCCGAAGCTCTGGCCCATGAACAACGATCCGGCTGAGTGCGTCATGGAGACCTGGATCACCCTGCTGCCCGGCGGATCGAAGTTCGCCTATCGCGCCCGTCTGACCAATGCGCGCAACGACAAGACGCAGTATCGCGCCATGAGCCAGGAGGTGCCGGCGGTCTACGTGAACGGCCCGTGGCACAGGCTCATGGCCTACACGGGGGACAAGCCGTTTACCGGCGGTGCCGTCAGCGAATTTCGAAACGACCATGGGGAAAGCTGGCCGTGGGTCAACTACCTGCCGACCGAGGGCTGGGCGGCCCTGGTGAACGAGGCCGGCACCGGAATCGGGGTATGCGTCCCGCGGCCGATGGAGTTCCACGGCGGGTTCTCCGGGCAGCGGGGCCAGGGCGACGAGAAGTCCGGCAACACCGGCTACATGTCTCCCATCACGACGGAGATCCTCGACCACAACATCGTCTACGAGTACACCTGCACGTTCGTCGTGGGCAGCCTCGCCGACATCCGCGCCGAAGCCAGGCGTTTGGTGCCGCAGTCGCCGCCAGCGTGGAATTTCGACACCGCGCGGCACGGCTGGCACTGCGAGAACGGCCGCGATGCGGGCTGGCCACTCGCCGGTCGCGGGCTGACGGCGAAGGCTGACAATCCCGCACGGCCGGTGCGTCTGGCGGGGCCCTACACCTTCTGGCGCGCCGAAGACTGCGGACGGCTGCGGGTGCGACTCTCGGCGACGGCCGCCGGTGCGATGCGGGTGTACTGGCGAGGCGTGCCGCCGTCCGCCGCATCGACCAAACCCAGCGCATGGGCCGCCTGGCGGCAGTCAGGGTTCGACAAAGCGCGTTCGGTCGAGGTGAAGCTCCCGGCGGGTGCCAGGCAGTGGGTGACGGTCACGCTCGCGGGGCTGCCAGCCTATGCAGGCGGCCTGACAGGTCTGGCCATCGAGGTCCCGGACGGCGTGACCGTTCACGATGTGTGTCTTGCAGCCACGCAGCGCGAGCCATAGGGGGCGGGATTCCACGAACGATCCGCAGTGATCTGATTGCCGGCGCATCTTCGGGACGGGGGGAGGACGGCGCAGGAGCACTGTCCTACGGGGGAGGCCATGACACAGCGCGTTGGCTGGATTTCCGGGGGATCTTTGGCCGGGCTACGCTGTTGGCGTTGCGCGGGGCGGGTTGCGGAGTGCCGCTTCGACCGCCTTCATCAAGGCCTTGCAGGCCACCGTGGCGCCGGTTACGGCATCCACGTTGGGCGTCTGGCGCTTGAGCATGGCGGGGATGATCGCCGTGGCCTGCGCACCGATACGGCCCGTGCGCTGTTCAAGCACCTTGACGTCCGCGAGGCGGTGCGCCCGCACGGTGGCGCTGACGCGGAAGGTGCAGCCGTTGCCGGCGAAGCGCCCTTCGTAGACGCCGTCCGCCAGGGTGGAGAGGTCCACATCGGCAACCTCCCACGTGGGCGAGGGGCGGTTCCTGGCGGTGGTGGCGCAACCCGCGACCGCAGCCAGCAGGCCCAGCCCCAGAATGGTCGTGCGCAGACGCATTGTGTTTCGTGCTTCCATCGCCGTGCGGTTTACTACAGGCGGGGCCAGCAAGGCAAGGTTTCCGTGGCCGCCAATTCGCCGGCGGTGCGCGCGTCGTCCCAGCCCAGCTCGGCGGCCATGAGCCGGGCGACGGCGCGCAACGTGGCGTCGGCCGGCCGGCCGGCTGACCCCAGGCCCGTGCGGCGCAGGACGACGTCGCCCAGCGTCACGGCCATTTCCTCGCGGACGGCGTATGCCACCTCCGCGCCCAGCACATCGCTGTCCGCGCCGACCGGCTGCCACAAGCCCGGCTCCCGCGCGCCCACCTGCACAACGGCCGAGACACGCGTGCCGTAGTGGCGGGCCAGGCGCAAGGCTGTGGCCGGCGCCAGACCGCTGCGCGCGACGCCGGCGGCCAGCGCTTCCACGTCCGCGTCGTCCCCGCCCGGCAACGGGGCATCGTCCGCCGCGGCCCGTCCCGTCAGCCCCAGGCGCCGCAGCGTGCGCGCGGCCACGTCGCCGGCGGTTGTGTACTTCACGCCGAGCACGGAGATCAGCCCGTCCACCCCGTCCGCCGCGCCGTGGTCCACGATCCGGAAGTGGTTGAGCAGCGGCGGCTCCGCGCCGGGCGGCACGTCACGGTCCGCTGCCGGCAGCAGGCCGGCGTGGACGAAGGCGATGTCCGCCCGCGTCACGCGCGCGGCGGGATGGGCGAGGTTGATGGCCGCCAGGCAGTTGTCGAGGTCGGCGGCGGTGACGGCCAGGTCGCCGGCGCTGCCGGCGTGCAGCCGCATGAAGGTGCCGACCATGGTCCGGTCGCGCCAGGGCACGAAGAAGAGCAGGCGCCCGCCTCGCCACGCGGCATCGTAGGCCGTCAGGCCCACGGCGTGGCGGGACACGAGCTGGCGTCGCAGCACGAGGTTCATCGTCAGCGACAGGCGGTAGGGCGGGCAGGTGACGGGCGTGTCGAGCAGCGCCAGCGTTTCGCGCAGCCAGGGGCCCGTGTTCACGATCGTGCGCCGCGCGCGGATCGCCAGCGCGCGGCCGGTCAGCTGATCGCGCGCCCGTACGCCGGCGACCGCGCGGCCCTCGCGCAGGAAGCCGGTGACGGCGACGTGGTTGGCCACCGCCGCGCCAGCCTCCGCGGCGGACTGCACGAAGGCCAGGCCGAGGCGTTCGGTATTGCAGGCCAGGGCATCGTGCCACAAGGCGACGCCGTCGAAGCGGGCGTCGTCGAGCTCCGGCGCCAGCCGCAGCCACTCCGCGCGCGGGCCGACGCGCCCGCCGGGGATGTGCAGCGCGGGCGCCACGCCGCGGTTGCGGTCCCAGCTGAGCAGGTCGTTGGCCAGCAGCCCGAGGCGCATGGCCCAGCGGCTTTTCAGCAGGTGGCCGCGCGTGGGCATGGCGCAGGGCAGGGGGGCGACGAGGTGCGGGGCGGCCCGCAGCATGGCCCGCCGCGCCCGCACCGACTGGCGCAGGCGCGGAACGTCGGCTTGTTGCAGGTAGCGGACGCCGCCGTGCAGGATCTTCAGGCTGTTCGCGGAAGTCGCCCCGCCGAAATCGCCCTGGTCCACGAGCGCAACCGTCAGGCCGCGGGCGGCGGCCTGACGGGCCAGCGCGACGCCGTTGATGCCGGCGCCCACCACGAGCAGATCGCGGGTCTCCTGCTCCAGCCTGTCCAGATCGCGCTGCATGGGAGGGGTCCGTGTTGCGTTGCGCGCGCGTCGCCTACGGCTTCGCCGGCGCCGCCCACTGCACGGCGTTGGCCATGATCAGCCGGACATTCGCGTCGAAGTAGACCGGGTTCGTCTCGTGGCCCGCCTGGAAGTAGAAGAAGCGGCCCTTGCCGATGGTCCAGCAGTACCCCTGGTGGGACGGATCCTGCGTGCCGTTCTTGAGGTCCGCGACGCCGCCGAACACGCTGGCCGCGGGCGGCGGCACCGCGTAGGGGTCGCTGTAGCGTTCATGGTGCACGAGCGTGAACGTCGCCGGCACGCCCTTGGCGATGGGATGGCTGGCGTCCTTCACGCTCACGGCGAGCTTGGTCGAGTCGCCCACGTAGGCCTTGAACGAGCACGGCGTGCCCATGAGCGCCTTGTTGGGCTTGGCGAAGTGCGACGAATGCAGGGCGATGAACCCCATGCCGCCCTCCTTCACGCGCTGGACGACCTGCGCGACGCGGGCGTCTTCCACCGCACCGTGCTTCTTGTGGCCCCACCACACCAGGACGTCGGCGCGGTTCAGCAGCGCGGCGGGCAGCCCCTGCTCGGGATCGTCGATGCCGGCGGTGACCACCTCCCAGTCGGGCAGGCTCTGGCGCAGCCCCTCGGCGACGGCGCCGTTGATATCGTGCGGATAGACGTTCGCGGGCGCGGTGCCTTCGCTCCAGACGACCACGACGCGCTTCGGCGCGTCAGCCGCGCGCAGGGTGATGGCGAGAGCCAGGGATGGAACGATGAGGCAGGCCATTTTCGTGACGGTATCCATATCGCAACCTCCGTGTTGTGCAACCGCGTGATGCGGAAACAGCCATCCACAGTAGCAGCGTGACGGGTGCGAGGTCGAGACTTTCGTTTGCGCAAGCGACGGATGGACAGACGGCGGCAGAACGGTTAAATAGTTCCGCATGAAACAACTCTGCGCGTGGGGCCTGGCTGCGCTGGCGACAGCGGGAATGGTGCGGGCGGCTGACGTGGCCGACCTGCGGAGCGTGCAACGCATCGTGGTGCTGGGCGACAGCATCACGTACGGCGGCGATTATGTCGCCGACGTCGAGTGCTGGCTGCTGCGCCAGGGCGTTGCGGCGGAGGTGCTGAATCTGGGGCTGCCGAGCGAGACCGCCAGCGACCTGACGGCGGAGGAGAATGCCGACCACGCCAAGCGGCACGGCTTCCCGCGCCCGCTTCTGAGCGAGCGCCTCGACCGCGTGCTGGCTGCCACGAAGCCCCATGTGCTGTTGGCCTGCTTCGGCATGAACGACGGCGGTTCGCTGCCGGCCGGCGAGGCGGGCGTGCAGCGCTTCATGGCCGCGATCGAGAAGTTGCGCGCCGCCGCCACCCGCCATGGCGTGCCCCGGGTCGTTCTGCTGACCCCGCCCGTGCAGGATGCGGGGCCGGGCAAGCCCGTCTCGGCGCATGACGAGGCGCTCGCGCAGTACAGCGCCGCCCTGCTGGCGCGTCGCGCCGACGGGTGGGAGGTCGCGGACATTCACGGCCCCATGCGCGCTGCGCTGGACGAACGGCGGCGGACGGAGCCGGGCTTCCGCTTCTCCGGCGACGGCGTGCATCCCGGCGCCGAGGGACACTGGCTGATGGCGTGCGCGGCCATTCGCGGGCTGGGCGGTGAGGTGCCGCCGGGCGCCGCGAATGCCGCCGCGCTCTGCGCCGATCCCGCCAGGGGCGCTGCCGTGCGCAAGCTGGTCGGGCAGCGCATGGCGCTGCGCCG
This sequence comes from uncultured Victivallales bacterium, assembly GCA_964402115.1. GTDB lineage: Bacteria > Verrucomicrobiota > Kiritimatiellia > UBA8416 > CAYOBW01 > CAYOBW01. The sequence goes on along the minus strand of CAYOBW010000030.1, from coordinate 2,114 downwards.
CGACGCGTGGCTGACTGCCACCGGCCACAAGCGCCCCGGCCTGCGCGCCGGTCTGCCCGTCGAGCAGGCCACCGCGCAGGCGGTCGTGCTGACCGCGCAAATCGCCGCGCTCATGGGTGCGCCCGGCGAGACGGGCGCCGCGGGCGCGCAGGCCCCGGCCGCGCTGCCGGGCACGCCGCGCCAGTGGAACGGGTTCGCACGGCATGACTTTCCGGCCGGCGGCAGGACCGTCAGCGTGATCGTACCCGCCCAGCCCCTGCCGGGCCGGCTGTGGGCGTGGAAGGGCGAGTTTCTGGACGCCTTCCCCGGCACGGAGATCGCCCTGCTCAAGCGGGGCGTGCACATCGTGTACCTGAGCGCGCCGAACCTGCTGGGCGCGCCGTCCGCCGTGGCGCTTTGGGACGCCTGCTATCGCGAGCTCACGGAGCGCTACGGCTTCGCGCGCAAGCCGGCGCTGATCGGGCTCAGCCGGGGCGGCCTCTACTGCTACAACTGGGCCGCGGCCAACCCGGGCAGGGTCGCGTGCGTTTACGCCGACGCGGCGGTGTGCGATTTCAAGAGCTGGCCCGGCGGCAAGGGCAAGGGGAAGGGCAGCGCGGGCGACTGGCAGCTCGTGCTCAAGGTGTACGGCTTCGCCGACGAGGCGGCCGCGCTGGCCTACAAACTCAATCCCGTGGACAACCTGAAGCCGCTGGCCGACGCGCACGTGCCGCTCTTCCACGTCTACGGCGAGGCCGACGACGTCGTGCCGTGGGACGAGAACACGGGCGTGGTCGCCGAGCGCTACAAGCAGCTTGGCGGCAGCATCACGCTGGTCGGCAAGCCCGGCTGCGGACACCATCCGCACGGGCTGGCGGACCCGACGCCGGTCGTGGATTTCATTGTCAAGCAGGTCCAGGCGGCGCAAGCGGCGCCCTGACGGGGGCGGGGGGCGCCAGGGAGGGGCTGCCATGCGCAGGCGCGCTTTTCTGAAGGCGGCGGGCGGTAGTAGTAGCTGATGCGCGCCCAGGGCGCGCATACGACGCAGGAGGATTCATGAATCGGAGAGACTTTATCAAGACTGTGGGGGCGGGCGTGGCGGCGGCCGGGTTTGCGCGGTGGTCGCGCGGCGTGGAGGAGGCGCAGCCGCGGCCCAACATCGTGTACATCATGTCCGACGACCATGCGGCCCACGCGATCGGGGCTTACGGCAGCCAGGTCAACGCCACCCCGTGCATTGACCGGTTGGGGCGCGAGGGCATGCGCTTCGACCGCGTGTTCGCGACGAACTCCATCTGCACGCCCAGCCGCGCCACGATTCTCACCGGCCAGTACAGCCACATCAACGGCGTGCCCGTATTCAACCCGCTCGATCCGGCGCGGCCCAACGTTGCCAAGCTGCTCCAGGCCGCCGGCTACTACACGGCCATGGTCGGTAAATGGCATCTGGGGAGCGATCCCGCAGGCTTCGATTTCTGGGAGATTCTGCCGGGGCAGGGGGCGTACAACAACCCCCGCTTCTACGGCGCCACCACCGATCGCGTCTACGAGGGCCACACGACGGACGTCATTACGGACATTGCCCTGCGCTGCCTGGCGCAGCGGCCGGCGGACAAGCCGTTCTTCCTCATGCTCCACCACAAGGCGCCGCACCGCAACTGGGTGCCGGCGGCGCGCCACAAGGAGGCTTGGGCGAACCGCGCCGTGCCGGAACCGGCCACGCTCTTCGACACGTACGACGGGCGGGCCGACGCCATCCGCGAGCAGAAGCAGTCCATCGCACGCGATCTCACCCCCAACGACGTCAAGCAGCCCTTTCCCGCGGGCCTGCAGGGCGATGCGCTCACGCGGTGGAAGTACCAGCGCTACATGCAGGACTACCTCGCCTGCGTGCAGGGCGTGGACGAGAGCGTGGGGCGGGTGCTGGAGTGGCTGGAGCAGAAGAACCTGGCCGCCAACACGCTGGTCCTCTACACGAGTGACCAGGGGGTCTTCCTGGGCGATCACGGCCCGTACGACCACCGCGTCGTGTACGAGGAGTCGGAGAAGATGACGTTTCTGGGGCGGTGGCCCGGGGTGATGAAGGCGGGCAGCACGTGCGCTGCGCTGGGGATCAACTGCGACTTCGCGCCGAC
>CAYOBW010000029.1:0-39544 GCA_964402115.1 uncultured Victivallales bacterium | reverse complement strand
CTCGTCGCCTGCCCACGCGATGGAGACGGCCGTCCCGGCCGTTAGGTGCAAGGTAAGCCCCCTGTGTCACCGAGAAGCTGTGACGGTACGGGTGCAACGTGCGCCGACTCTCCTCTTCCCTGTTTCCTCTCTTGCGTGTATATACTGGCGGAAACGGGGGCGTAGGCTCTGGGCATTACGTGCGGAGGTACTCATGCAGATCAAGCGGCGGTCTTTTCTGGGTGGAGGGTTGGCGGGAGTGGGTTGCGCGCTGGTGGGCGTTCCGTTGCGTGCGCGGGGGGCTGAAGCAGAAGCAGCGGCGACTTTCGATCCGTTCGAGCGGGTGCCGCTGGGGAAGACGGGCATACAGGTTTCACGTGTCGGCATCGGCACCGGCGTGAAGGGCGGGAACCGCCAGTCCAACCACACGCGCATGGGCAAGGATAAGCTGCAGGCTCTGCTGCGCGGCAGCTACGAGCGCGGCGTGCGGCTCTTCGACATGGCCGATCTCTACGGCACGCATCCCTACCTGCTGCCGGCGTTGGATGGTGTGCCGCGCGAGGACTACGCAATCGTTTCGAAGATGTGGGTGCTCAAGGGCGGCCTGCCGGAGCCCGAGCGCCCCGCGGCAGAGGTCGTTGTCGAGCGCTTCCTGCGTGAACTCAAAACACCCTATCTCGACCTCGTGCTGCTGCACTGCATGACCGAGTCCGACTGGCCAACGAAGATGGCGGACCAGATGGGGCGACTGGCGGGCCTCAAGCGCAAGGGCTTGATTCGCGCGCACGGTGTCTCCTGCCACTCGCTGCCGGCGCTGCGTGCCGCCGCGAAGGAGCCATGGGTGGACTCCGTGCATGCGCGCATCAATCCATTCGGTGTCAAGATGGATGGCCCTGCTGACCAGGTCGTGCCGGTTCTGCAGGAACTGCACGCCGCCGGAAAGGGCGTGGTGGGTATGAAGATCCTCGGCGAAGGCGAGTTCCGGAACGACTCCGACAAGATCAACCAGTCCCTGCAGTTCGTCCTGCGGCTGGGTTGCGTCGATACCATCGTCGTGGGTTTCGAGAAGCTGGAGGAACTCGACGATCTGACCAAACGTGTGCGGGCCACCACGCGGGCATAGCCAACGCCGCTGCGTCCTTGCCATTCCCTCCTTGCTTCGCCGTTCGCGTGGTTCTATCTTCCTGCTGTTGCGACTCAGCCCAGGTGTCGCGGCGCGCTTTCACTGGCAAGTAACGCGGCAGGGTAAACATATGTTGACGTTTCCTCAGCTTCCATTGGCCGGCATGGTGGACGCATTCTGGCTGTCCGACCTCTGCGGGCAGACCATTGTCGTCCTGTTGATCGGCGGGTCCGTGCTGGCCTGGTCCATCATGATCACGAAGTTCATCCAGCTCGGACGCGCCGCGAAGGCCGCCCGGCTCTTCCTGCGGGCCTATCACGGCGAAAGCCAGCCGCTCGCGCTCTTCCTGCGCCGACGCCAATTGCCCCCGAATCCCGTGGACGCCATGTACCAGGCCGCTTGCGCTTCCGCCGTCGAGATGCTCTCCTCCGATGGCGCTGAGGGCTTCCTCGCGGCGCGGGTCGAGACGGCGGCCCGCCTGACCGATGTGCAGGTGCGCACCGTGCGCGCGCTGATCGAACGGACAGCGGCCGACCAGGCCTTGGTGCTCGACTCCAGCATGGGCGCCCTGGCCACCTCCACGACGGCCGCGCCGTTTCTCGGCCTCCTCGGCACCGTGATTGGCGTCATGAATGCGTTCGGCGCCATGGCCGTCTCCGGCATGGTGGTGCTCAAGGAGGTCGCCCCCGGCATTTCCGGTGCGCTGCTGACGACCGTGGTGGGCCTGATCGTGGCCTTGCCATCCTCGATCGGCTACAATTTCCTGAGCAGCAAGATTCGCGCGCTGACCGTCGCCATGGAGAATTTCATCGAGGAGTTCATGACAGATCTCGAGCGCGCTCACAGCCTGCCTGCGGCGCCCGCGGCCGGCGCGCCGGACGGCAGTCACAGCGTGGCGCGCGACCGTTTGCCCAATGTGCAGTTGCCGCTATAGCCTTTGAGGTGGCCGCCATGCGCCGCAGAAGTCCCCTGAGTTCGATCCAGCGCTCGAGCGAGATCAACCTCACTCCACTCATGGATATGACCTTCCTCCTGTTGGTCGTGTTCGTCATCACTTTCCCGATGATCGAGCAGGGCATACCAGTCAAGCTGCCCAAGGGGAAGGCCAGGGAACTGAAGAACGAACAGTCCCGGTCCGTGACCATCGATGAAGAGGGGCGCATCTATCTCGACAAACGCCAGCTGCCCTTCGACATGTTCGAGCGCGAAGTCAAGCGCATGGCCCAGGAGGGCACCGAGCAGCTGACGATCATGGTGCGCGGCGACGAGAAAGTGAACTACGGTAACGTGGTCAAGGTGCTGCGGGTGCTGCACGCGGCCGGCATCACGAAGATGGCCCTGGTTACCGATCCGGGGAAGTAGCCCATGGAAACGCTCTTTCGGCGCGTCGTGAAGTACGTGACAGTTGCCCACGTGGTGCTGGTCATGCTGCTGGTCATGTTCGCCTTTCAGGATGGCTGCGAGCGCAAGCAACAGCAGGCGGAAATGGCGGTTCCGATCGAGTTCTTCATCGCCGCGCCCAAGGGCGAGGAGGCGCACACCGAAACCGAACCGCCGCCGCCCGAGATCGCCGAGACCGAGCCTCCCCCTCCCCCGCCTCCACCCCCCGTGGAAGACGATATTCCCGAGCCTGAACCCAAGCCGAAGCCTGAACCCAAGCCGGAGCCCAAGCCGAAAGTAGAGCCCAAGCCGAAGGTGGAAGCCCCGAAGCCGGTGGAAACCGTGAAAACCCCGCCCTCGAAGACGCCGATCAAGATCAGTAACAAGCGCGTGCGAAAGGTGACAGGTACGGTGCAACCGAAGGGCCCGGTTCTATCGGAAGCCGAACTGCGGCGGCGGCTGGCATTGGGCGGTGTACTGGGCGACCACAATTCCGAGATTCCCGGCGACGAGGACCGCTGTCGCATGCTCATCAACCGCTACATGTACGAAGCCTGGGCTCAGCCGGGCAAGGCCGCGGTGGGCGATGCTGTAGCCGTGGTGGAGTTGCGACTGCTCAGCGGGGGACGCCTCGGGGCCTGTCGGCTCGTCAAGCCCTCGGGCAATCGCGACATGGATGCGTCGGTCATGGCTGCCTGCGGCTCGGTCAACGTCATCCCCGGACTCTCCGACACTTTCATCTCCCGCCACCGCAGCCTGACCGTTTCGTTCAAGGTGGACTGAGGGCCGTTCGGCCCGGCGGACGCATGGCGGTGTACGGGCAGCGGTCGAATCGGCTCGCGCCTGCTGGATGGCATCGTCCTGTCAGCTGAGCACAAGCGTCCTCTTGCGGGTGTGCGTGGCGGGGTGCTAGCATTAACAGTGTACGTTGGTGAGCGGGACAGAAGCGGGACAGAAGTGCGCGCATGGACGGGGGTTTCGTATGACAAACGCAGCGGTACGGTCGGTTTGGCTGGCGGCGGTGACGATTACCTGCGGGGTGTGGTTGGTAGGCGGGGTGGCCCGGGCCGGCTCCTACGAGCAGGCGTTCGGGCCGTTCGCGGTCAACGCCACCGCCTTTGGCGATGGTTCGGAACTGCGCAGCAACCAGTTGGGGACGACAGCCAAGCTGGTGGATGCCGTCCAGAAGGAGTTGCAGCTCACGGCCGACGGAACGACGGGCACTTACAGCGCGTTCGTGCTGCCCGACCTCGATCCGGGCAGCGCGGTCAACGCCTTCACGATCAAGTGGAACGCGCAGCTCTACGCGTCGACGACGCACCGCGCCGACGGCTTCGCCCTGACCTTCGGCCAGATCCCCGCCGGCAACGGCAGCGGCGAGACCGGCTTCGGGCTCGGCCTCTGCGTGGCCGCCAAGACCTACCGGGGCGCGGGCGACCAGGGCTTCCGCCTCTATGTCAACGGCTTGCAGGTCGCGTACACGGCCTACAGCGCCTGGCCCAATCTCGACGGCACGCGCCACTGCTTCGAGGTCGAACTGAAGTCCGACGGCAAGGTCAACTTCTGGATGGACGGCACGCAGTACCTGACGGAGGTGGCCTCGGGCTATACGCCGCAGGTTGGTGATAGGTTCGCGTTTACGGCACGCACGGGCGGCGAAGACGAGGAGTACCGCATCGACAACATCATGGCCTACACCGGCGCGCGGCTGGAAGAGGGGTACTGGCTGGATCACGCGGCGTCCGGGACAAGTCTCGCCAGCGAGAGTCCGGACAAGGCCTTCGACCGGTTGTCGACCACGAAGTGGCTGGCGCAGAACCTGCAAACACCCTACCTGCAGGCGCGCACCGTGGACGGCAAGCCGCGGCGGGTGGTCGGCTACACGATCACGTCGGCCAACGACGCGGCAACCCGCGATCCCAAGACCTGGCGCGTACAAGGGAGTGCGGATGCGGCGACCTGGTACACCGTGGACACGGAGAGCTACGGCGAATGGGGCGCCGGACGTTACATCCGGCGTGCCTTCCTCGTCAACAGCCCCGGCGACTACAAGTGGTACCGCCTGCAGGTGGACAGCAACCACGGCGACGTTAGCATGCAGTTGGCCGACTTCCGGCCGCTCATGCTGCCGACGAGCGCGAGCGTCGCTGCTTCGGTCATCCGCTCAACCATTCGCGACTTCGACCGGATCGGGTTGGTCCAGACACCCTGCACGATAACGCGCGACAGCGGCAGCCATACGCCGGGAATCGTTGCCGGCGGCGTCATGAGCAACGTGCTCCAACTCACGGATGGCGGCGTGGGGCAGGCGGCCCGGGCCGCGTTCGACCGGACCTGTCGGATCACGGACCCGATCTACGGCTCGACGCCGACGATCGTCATCGACTTCGACTTTCGCGCCCAACCGGTGACAGGTCAGGCGGACGGGTTCTCCCTTGTCCTTTTGCGCACGGCCGACTACGGCAGCAGCGGGGCGGGCGTGTCCGTGGCGCCGGCCGAGGAGCCCAATCTCACAAGCGCGAGCGGCGCCAACCTGGGCATCGGGTTCGACACCTACCTGAGCGCGGGCGACCCCGACAACAACCACGTCTCCCTGCACTACGGCAGCACGCTGACGCAGAACAGCGCGCCGTTCGACTTTTCCACGACCCGCTTCCACCATGCCCAGATCGTCATCGTCTTTCGCGAGAACCGCACGGGCGCCGACGTGACGGTGAAACTGCAGGAGAACAGCCTGGGCATGAACAGCGTGAACAGCGGCACGCCCGCGACGGTCGTCAACAGCTACGGGGTGACGGGCATCCTGCCCTATGACTTCCGTGTCCTGCTCGCGGCACGCACGGGCGGTGAGACCATGCTCACCCAGTTCGACAATCTGCAGGTGTTGTGCGGTTCCGCCGCCTGGGGTTACGCGGCGGACTTCCGCGGCGGCGAGGCCAACTTCGGGCTCGTGGGGGATGGCAAATTCCGCACCGATAACGGCGGCGCCGTGTATCAGCAGTGGCTGAACGTGACGGACAACGGCGGCAGCAAGTGGGGCGCCGGCTGGCTCAGCGCGAAGCAGCTTGTGGAGCACGGGTTCACGTGCGATTTCCAGTGGCGCATCAGCCACATGAACGCGGGGGGCGCCGACGGGCTGTGCTTCTCGCTGCAGAATAACGACCTGCTGCAAAGCGGCGGCGAGACGGGATGCGCCACGAAGGCGCTGAACCTCTCCTTCAGAACCTATGGCTCGACGCCCAGCGACACCTTCATGGAACTGCGCGACGGCTCGACTGTGCTGAAGACCGCCAACCTGAAGGCCGTGGGTTTCGACTTCGGCTACAACCCGGCCGCTGCCGGCCAGTACGCCGGGCGCTACACCATGCATGTGGACTACGTGCCCCGCGATCTGGATGTGTACATCAACGATACGCTCGTGTTCGACAGCGTGAACGTGGACCTTGAGACGCTGGCCAACGGAAGCGCCGTGGACGCGGACGGGAAGGCCTACATCGGGTTCAGCGCGCGCACGGGCGGGGCCACCGAGAACCACGACATCCTGAACCTGCGTCTGGCCTCGTATGTGCGGGCGACGCTGGGTTCGCTGTTCATCTGCAAGTAGTGCGCGGGGGTGCTCGCATGGCGATTCGACGGGGGACGATGGGCCTGCTCGCCGCCTTGGGTCTGGCGGGTGGGGCTTGGGCAGGCAGCTACGAGCAGGCGTTCGGGCCTTTTGCCTTGGGCACGACCAACTTCAACGACGGCAGCGAACTGCGCAGCAGCGCGCTGGGCACGGTCGCGGCCGTGGCCGATGCCACGCAGAAGGAGCTGCAGCTCGTGGCGTGGGGACTGGCCGAGACGCGCACGGCGTTCGCCCTGCCCGACCTGGATCCCGGCCTGGCGGTGCGGGGCTGTTCGATTCTCTGGAATTCGCAAGTCTATGTGGCCACAAACCGTGGCGAGGGGTTTTCGCTCACCCTCGGACGACTGCCGGCGCAACCCGAAAGCGATGCCTACGCCCAGGAATCCCACTTCGCGACGGGTGTGACGTTCAGCGTGCGGACGGGCGGTGTCGTGAGCAATGCCGGCTTCCGCGTGTACGCCAACGGCGTCGAGAAGGCCTTCCGGGCGTATGGCGACTGGGGCCTGCGGAAAGGCTATCGCCATGCCTTCGAGGCGACGGTTCAGCCCTCCGGCGCTGTGAACCTCTGGATGGATGGCACGCAGATGTTCGCGAATGTTGCCTCCGGCTACACGCCGCAGCCGGGCGACCGCCTGTGGTTTGCGGCGCGCACCAGTACCAATGCGGCAGCTGAGGTGCGACTGGACAACATCGTAGCGGTCTCCGGCGGGGTGCTTGGCGAGGCGGGGTGGTTGCGCGCGGAGGCATCGGTCGGGGGGGCCGCGACCGAGACGCCGGACCGGGCGTTCGACCGGCTGGTGACGACGAAGTGGCTGATGACGGCGGCCACCGGCTACCTGCAGGCCCGCACGGCAGACGTGCGACCGCATCGGATGCTGGCCTACTCCATTGCCTCGGCCAACGATGCCGCCGCGCGTGATCCGCACACCTGGCGGCTGCTCGGCAGTCGCGATGGCGTGCTGTGGACGAACCTCGACACCGAGGTGTATGGCGATTGGGGCGCCCACCGCTACTGCCGGCGCGCCTTTCTCATCGACTCGCCCGGCGCGTTCGCTTGGTACCGCTTGCAGGTGGACAGCAACCACGGCGATGCCAGCACCCAACTGGCTGAACTGCGCCTGCTGGAAACACCTCCGACCGCGGGCGTGACGTCGTCGGTTGTCGTCACGACCCTGCGTGACTGTGACCGCACGGGGCTCACCCAGACGCCTTTCATCGCGAAGGTGGACGGCGGCGGCTACACGCCGGCCGTTGTTGCCGGTAACGCGCTCGGGAACGTGCTGCAGTTGACGGACGGCGGCGGCAGCGAAGCAGCGAGCATCGCGTTCGCCCGCACGGGCAACCTCACGGCAGCCCGGTATGGCGCGATGCCGGTCGTGCTCGTGGACTTCGACTTCCGCATCCAGCCGGTCACCGGCCAGGCCGACGGCTTGTCGCTCGTGTTACTGCGAACCGTCGACCACGGCCTGACAGGCGCCGGCGCCGTCATCACGCCGGCTGAAGAGCCGAACCTGACGAGCGCCACCGGCCCCTGTCTTGGCATCGGGTTCGATGTCCACCCGAACGCCGACGAGCCGAACGACAACCACGTCTCGGTGCATTACGGGACGCTGTTGACGAACGCGATGCCAGCCTTCGATTTCTCCACGGATCGTTTTCACCATGCGCAGGTACGGGTTGCGTTTCGCGCCAACCGCGGAGGCGCGGACGTGACGGTGCGGCTGCAGGAGAACAGTCTCGGCATGGGAGCGGCGGCGAGCGGTTCGCCTGTCACTGTCGTCAGCAATCTCTTCATTGCCGGACTGACCCCGTACGATTTGCGGCCGCAGTTCTCCGCGCGCACGGGCGGCGCGACCTCGATCCAACAACTGGACAACATCCGCGTGCTGCTGGGCGCCGACGTGTTGGCTTATGGCGGCGATTTCCGGGGCGGGGAAGCGGCCTTCACGGTCGTGGGCAACGGGAAGTTCCGGACGGACACCGGGGGCGGCGTCTACCAGCAGTGGCTCAACCTCACCGACAACGGCGCCAGCAAGTGGGGGTCGGGATGGCTGACGGCGCGGCAGCCCGTGCAGGCCGGCTTCACGTGCGACTTCCAGTGGCGGATCAGCCACTTCGCCGGGGTGGGCGCCGACGGTTTGTGCTTCGTGATCCAGGACAAGGACTTGTCCCAGAATCCGGGGGAGACTGGCGTGGCGGACCATGCCCTGAACTTCTGTTTCGACACGTACCAGAACGCGGGCGAACTCAGCGATACCGTGTTCAGCGTGCGCGAGGGGACGACCATTCGGACGGCCGTGAACCTGTTGCCCGCGGGACTCAGCTTCAACTACAACCCCGTTGGATTGCCATACAACGGGCGCTACGACGTGCACATCGACTACCAGCCGGGTGACTTGGATGTGTTCGTCAACGACGCGCTGGTCGTGGACAGCCTGGGCGTGGATCTGCAGAACCTGGCTGGCGGGGCGGCTGTGGACCGCAACGGGTATGCCTGGTTGGGTTTCAGTGCGCGCACCGGCGGCGCGACCGAGAATCACGACGTGCTGAACTGGCATTTCGCCACCCTGCCGCCGGTCGAGCGCCCTGGAACACTGTTGCTGGTGCGGTGATGGCCGACCCCAGCGCCCGTGACTCTATCCGTGATCGCGTTCGCGCTCGTCAGCGTGACACGGGGAGGTGATGAACATGAACAGGATTGCCTGCGCAGCGGTGCTGACCGCGGGACTGGTCCTGGCCCTGACGGGCCGGGCCGACGACCGGTTCGATCAATGGGACCGCAACCGGGATGGCCGCCTGGCGCCCGGCGAACTGCCGGAGGCGCTTCGGGGTGGGTTCAAGCGTGCCGATCGGAACCGTGACGGTTTCATCTCGCGGGAGGAACATGCCGCCGTCGTGCAGGCGGGGAAGCAGGGGGCCGCGAGCTTGCCCCCCGGGATTGTCTGCCGCGCGGACATTCCGTACGCCGGCACCGACGACCCGCGCCAGCGGCTCGACCTCTACCTGCCGGAAGTGCCTCGCACGAACCGGCTGCCGACCGTGGTCTTCATTCACGGCGGGGCGTGGAAAGGGGGAGACCGGCGCCAGGGTGCGAACGTGCTGTCGCCGTTTCTGCGGGACGGGCAGTACGCGGGTGCTTCGATCGGCTACCGGCTCACGGATACCGCGCGCTGGCCGGCGCAAATACACGACTGCAAGGCGGCCGTCCGCTGGCTGCGGGCGCATGCCGGGGAGTATGGGCTGGACCCCGAGCGGCTTGCTGTCTGGGGTTCTTCGGCGGGCGGGCACCTCGTTGCCATGCTGGGCGTCAGCGGCGGGGTGGCGGAACTGGAGGGCCGTTTGGGCGCGTACACGAACGTCTCGAGCCGCGTGACCTGCGTGGTGGATTTCTTTGGGCCGACGGATTTTGGAGCCATCCTCGAGGCGCCCAGCACGATGAAGCACGGGGCCGCCGACTCGCCCGAGGGCCTGCTGATCGGTGGCCGCATCGTGGATCTTGTCCAGGCGGCGCGCGCAGCCTCGCCCATCTCGTATGTCACCGCTGACGATCCGCCCTTCCTCATCGCGCACGGTACGCGCGACCAGACGGTGCCGTTCGATCAGTCGGTCCGGTTCGTGCGCGCCCTGCAGGCGGCGGGTGTCGGCACGGCGCCGCTCTTCATCCGGGTGGAGGGGGGTGGGCACGGCTTCCGCAGTTCCGAATTGACGGCCCGCATCGGTCAGTTCCTGGCCCTGCATTTGCAGGGCCGCCAGGCCGCCATCAGCACCGAACCCATTCCGGCGGCAGCGCCCTGAGGGGCGCCGGCGCCGCCCTCCTACAGCCGGGCGCTTACGGCGCCGGCTTCGGCGTCGCTCAGGCTGGCGGCAAAGGCAGGGTCGCCGTTCGCGATGACCGCGCGGATGGCCACGGGGTCACCGTCAGCTGCGCGGATGGCCTCCGCCTCGTCGGGCATGAGGTCCACCTTGGCCCCGCCGGGGCGGACGATCGAGCAGATGCCCGTTTCCGGGCAGACTTCGATGACAAGCTTCTCCATGCGTACCTCCGTGTGCGCCGGGCCCGGGGCTCTGCGCGCTGAATGGACCCCGCCACAGTAGCATTTATCAGCCGCCTGTCAACTGTTTGGCTGTTGCATTTCGTCCCCCGCCCCCGCAGAATCTGTGACCCGGGGCGGTAGTGACACGGGAAACGAAACAGGGTGGTGCGATGCGTGTGGTGGATTGCGATTATCTGGTGGTGGGCAGTGGGATAGCCGGGCTGATGTCGGCCATCCACCTGAGCGCGCTGGGGCGGGTCCTGATTGTCACGAAGAAGGAGCGCGCCGAAAGCAATACGAACTACGCGCAGGGCGGCATCGCCTGCGTCATGACGTCGGAGGACAGCTTCGAGGCGCACGTCAACGACACGCTGGTGGCGGGGGACGGCCTGTGCGACGAGGCGGTCGTGCGCCGGATCGTCAGCGCGGGGCCGCCCCGCATCGAGGAGTTGGAGCGGATGGGCGTCTCCTTCAACGAGCACGGGGCCGGGGAGGGGCGCTACGACCTCGGGCGGGAAGGGGGCCACACGCAGCGCCGGGTCCTGCACGCGGGGGACATCACGGGGCGCCGGGTCGAGGAGGTGCTGCTGGAGCAGGTGCAGGCGTCGTCCAACGTCACGGTCTTCGAGCAGTGCATGGTGATCGACCTCATCACGACCGGCTGGCTGGGGCTGCCGGGGGAGAACCGCGTGGTCGGGGCGTACGCGCTGAACCGCGAAACCTGCGAGATCCTGGCCATCCGCTCGCCGTACGTCATCCTGGCCAGTGGCGGGGGGGGGAAGGTGTACCTGTACACCAGCAACCCCGACATTGCGACCGGGGACGGGGTGGCGCTGGCGTGGCGGGCGGGTGCGCCCGTGAAGAACATGGAGTTCATCCAGTTCCATCCGACCTGCCTCTACCACCCCGATGCCAAGTCGTTCCTGATCAGCGAGGCGGTGCGGGGCGAGGGCGCGAAGCTCGTCAACCGGCATGGCGTCTCGTTCATGGAGAAGTACGATGCCCGTGGTGCGCTGGCGCCGCGTGACAGCGTGGCGCGGGCGATCGATGCGGAGATGAAGCGCACGGGCGAACCCTGCGTCTACCTCGACATCCGGCACCAGCCGGAGGCCTTTCTGCTGCAGCGCTTTCCGACAATCTACGCCACCTGTCTGAAATACGGCATCAACATGGCGCGCGACCTGGTGCCGGTCGTTCCTGCCGCGCACTACTTCTGCGGCGGCGTGGCGGCGGGAGTGGATGGGGCGACGGCCCTGCCGGGGCTCTTCGCCTGCGGCGAGGTATCCTGCACCGGTCTGCACGGAGCCAACCGGCTGGCGAGCAACTCGCTGCTCGAGGCGATCGTGTGCGCCTATGAACTCGCACAGCGGCTGCGCGACATGCCCGCTGCGCGTTCGTTCCCGGAGGTGCACCTGCCGGACTGGAAGTCTGGCGACGCGGTCAGCAGCGACGAGGAGGTTGTGGTCGAGCACAACTGGAACGAGGTGCGCACCTGCATGTGGGATTACGTGGGCATTGTCCGCAGCAGCAAGCGGCTCGCCCGCGCCGAGCGGCGCATCCGCAACGTGCGGCAGGAGATCCGCGAGTACTACTGGCAGTACGTGGTGACACCCGACATCCTCGAGCTGCGCAACATCGCCGACGTGGCGGCGCTGATCATCCGTTCGGCCCAGCTTCGGCACGAAAGCCGCGGTCTGCACTACACGCTGGATTTCCCGCGGCGGCAGGACGTCGCCGTGAACACCGTGCTGCAGGATCCGCCCGGCGCCCGGGGCTGAGACGGCCAGCGTGCCGCCCGCAGCGGGCGGATCTGTGAACGACACCCGCTCGCACCTTGAGCGTCGCTGACGCTCGCCTTGGGAGAGGCTCGCGCCATCCGGAGGCGGAAGCGCATCCCTGCACAGGCTGCGGCGGATGGGTCTCTACTGGCGTCCCAGCAGATTCACCGCGCCTGCCGTCCGCGTCCGTTCCTCGGTTGATTCCAGCAACTCGCCTTTCTGCCAGGCCTTGGCGCGGTACAGGAACTCGCCGCCCGTCGGCAAGGCTTGCACCGGCGCCACGCGGGCGGCCACGGGTGCGACCGCCTGCGGCGATGTTGTGTTCGGCGCCTCATGGCAGCCCACGCAGCTCCGCGTCTCACCCGGGCGGCCGTACATCCAGACGAGCTGGTTGCCGACAACGCGGCGGTCGCTGTCGAGCACCTGCAGGTGCATGAGCCGGTCCGCGGGCACTTCGAGGTTGAACGAACCGTCCGCCGCCAGCGGCACGGTGCCGAGGATGCGCGCGGCCGTGCCGACGTGGTTCTTCCACGCCTCCGTGCCGCGGCTGTTGTGCGTGGCGTGACGCGCGACGATGGGTTGCCCCTCGATCACCCGAACCAGTCTGCCGCGGCTGGCGACCAGCGGCAGCTGCGACACCTTCACCGACCCGCAAAGCAGCTGCGCCGTGTAGGCCCGGCTTCGGGCCTGCGGAGCATCGGGCAACACGGGCCCCACGCTCCGTTCCCGCAGCGGCCGCGCCTCGAAAGATGCCGCCGCGGGGTCAAGGTACAGCAGCGTCATCCGGCCGGTTGCCGCATCCAGCTCGTACAGGCCGAGGTTCCCCTCCTCGCGCGCGCCTTCCTTCTCCACCGCCGCGCAGAGGATCCGCCCGTCGCCGAGCGGGAACGGTGTCGTGACCGCCAGCCCCTTGTCGTGCGGGACAAACGCCTCGCGGTAACGCCCGGGGCCGACCAGCGCAAGCCCTGCCGATGTCGCCACCAGCACGCGCTCACCGTCGAACGCCTGCGGCTGCGTCAGCCGCAACACCCGGTGCCGCGAGGGCGCCTCGCCCCAGCCTTTCTCATGGATGGTCGCCTGCCGCCAGAACGCGCGCCGTTCGGGGCCGTAAAGCGTGACGTTCTTCGTGCCGTCGGGGAAGACCGCCTGCAGGGTCAGTTCCGTCTTCAGTCGCGAGTAGAACAAATCGAGCCGACTGAACACGATGCGGCCGTCGGGCAGCAACGCCGGCTCGTTGTCGCGCCCGAGGTTGAACCCGATGCAATGGATGTCGCTGCCGTCCGGGTTCATCACCGTCAGCCCCGTCGCCGGGTAGCCGTGATACTCGTCGCGCATCCCGATGCGCGTGGATGCGAAGACGATGCGCCCGTCGTTGAGGAAATTCGGCTGGACGTCGTGGTACGGCCCGCGCGTCAGTTGGCGCAAGCCGGTGCCGTCCGCATGGATCTGCCAGAGGTGCCACCACGGATCGTTTTCGCCGCCGCGCCGGGCAAAGAGCACGCACGCACCGTCCGCCGACACCTCGCAGTCCGCCACCCACCCGTCCGCGAAGCCCGTCAGCGGCGTCGCTTTGCCCTCGCGCAGCACGAACAGATTCCAGCCCAGCCGGTACGTCGGCCCCGAGTCCGTCGTCGAATACGCCTGCCTCCAGGCGTCGATCTGGAAGCGGTTCGGCATCCGGTTCGGCCCCTTGATGAAGACGATCCCTCCCGCCTTGCCTGCGGGAGCGCGAGGCTCGGGCCGGGCCGCCGTGGCCTGCTCCGCCGGCGGCACGTTCCGCTGCCACAGCGCTTCCCTCGCCACCAGCCGCACGCTGTGAAACGGGTGTTTCGCCTCTGCCTCGCGCAACGCCGCCAGCGCTTCGGCACTCCCGAGCTCAGCGAGCGCGACCGCCGCCGCATACTGGATCTCCAGCGCGTTGCGCTCGTCGTCGAGCAGCATCGTCAACAGGCTGACGTGCCGGGCGCCGCCCAGCCGGCCGAGCGCCCGCGTGAACGCCTCGCGCCAGCGCGGCGGCGGATCGTTGTGCTCGTCCTGCCCCTGGGCGCTCTTCGTGAACAAGAACCCGCCGAAGTAGCCGTAGGCCGCCTCCGGCTTCGATTCCGCCAGAAGCTGCGCGATCCGGTCTGCCGTGTTCGTCGCCCCCGCGAACATCATGGCCTTCGCGGCGTTGATCCGCACCCAGCCGTTCGTGTGCTCCAGCAGCTCCGGCGCCGCGCCGAGCATCGGCAGCCACTGCGCTGCCAGCGGCAGAACAACGTGCCGCCGCTTCGCCAGCGCCGCGAACGCCTCGTGCGCCGGGGCTGCGACGCCGAACTGCGCCAGGGCCGTGTCGCGGGCGGCCTCGAAAAGGCCGGCCTCCCGGAGCAGGTGTGCCGTGATCAGCTGGCAGGCCTCCGGTTCATAGAGCACCGCCCCGTCGAAATCGCTCGGCAGGTTCGCCAGGATGAGCGGCGCGAGCTTCGCCAGCTCCGCCCGCGGGACGGGCAGCCGCGCCAGTGCGGAGGCGATCTGGAACGGCGTCTCGTACATGCGGTCCAGCGACTCGAACCCGGGGCGGTCATCCGGCGGAACCCGCTGCGGCTCCTTGCCGGCGAGATCGCGCGCGTAGAGCGGATACCGCGCGAGCAGTTCCGGCGCCGCGCGTGCGTCGCCGAAATCGGCGAGCGCCTCGGCCGCATAGCGCGCCCAGCGCGGATTGTCGAGAAACGCCGCCAGCACAGGAAACGCGGCCGGGTCGCGCAGCCTGCCCAGGCTCCGCAGCGCGACTTGCACCAGGACCGCTTCCTCCGGCGTGACGCTTGCGCGTGGCCGGTACGGGAGCAGCACGGCCAGCACCGCCTCGCTCGCATCCCTGCCACCGAGCGCGCCCAGCGCTCGCGCGGCGCGCTCGAGGCCGGCGAGGTCAGTGCGGGACGTCGGGGGCCCGGCCGCATACACCTCGATTTCGCGGAGCGTCGTCGGATAGCCGGGCCGCTCGTTGCCGGAGGCCGTGAGCCGCACGAACCGCGCCCGCCGCGGCGCGAAACTCGCGACCAGCCGAACGGGCGTCGCCTGCCCGGCGCGCCAAGCCTCGCGGTACTGGCGCCCGTCCTCGCTCAACGCCACGGTCGCCTCCGTCAGGCAGTAGCCGGCGGCGTACTGCTCGACAACGACGCAGCCGACCTGCTGCGTCGCGCCGAGGTCGAGCGTGCACGCCTGGGGGAACGTCACGTTCTTCGTCTGCCAGAACGTCGTGGCATCGCCATCCGTCACGGCGGACGGGGGGCCTTTGTAGACGCTCGTGGCGGTAACCGCACACCCGGCGGCGATGTTCAGCCGCGCGGCTGTCACATCGATCAGCGCCAGCACCTCGCGCGGCGGCCGGTCGGCCGGCACGGTCGCCCACCACGTGCGCCAAGGCTGCGGGTCAGGCTTGAAGGCGTCGAAGGGGAACTCCATGCCGGTAAGGTTCGTGAGCGCGACCCAGGCGGACTGGCGGACCGTCCAGTCGGCATCGTCGAGCGCACCGAGCAGCGCCGGGACCTGTGCCCTGCCGCCGCACCAACCGAGCGACAGCGCCGCCTGTCGGCGCACCGCCGGCGCCTCGTCGCGCAGCGCCTGCGCCAGGGCTTCGGCCGCTTGATAGGCTCGCAGGAAGCCGAGCGCCGCGGCGGCGTTGGCGCGCTGTTCCGGCAGCGGCCCGGCCAACCGAACCTGTTGCGCAGCGACTTGCCGGTCGTAGGGGCCGGCTCCCGCACGCACGGTTTGAAGACCGTGAACGAGCAGCCAGAGGACACCCACCAGGATGAGCGTGCGGTTCTGCGACATGGCGTTTCCCCGGGGACGTTCCTGCTATGCGGGCGTCATCCATAGCACAGGCCGCTTCGCTTGCACAAAGCGCGCGTTCAGGGCGCCGGCTCGCCGTGCAGCTTGCGCCACGCGCGCAGGGAGCCGGGCAGCAGAGTTTTCGGGTCACCCGGGATGCTGTAGCACTGCAGGCCGATGGGGCCTTTGAAGCCGACGGCCTCCAGCTTCCGCAGCACGCCGCCCACATCATAGGTGCCCTTGTCGAGCGTCAGGATCGCCTGCCGGTTGCCAATGTCGGCGCCGTTGATGGTGGCGACGAAAAGGTACGGTGCCACCTCCTCGATCAGTGCCGGGATGCGGTCCTCGGCCTTGTCCATCAGCGCGTGGCAGAGGTTGAAGGTGAGGCCGACGTTCTTCCGGTCCACCTTCTTCACGACGCGTAGCGCGTCCTCGATGCGGTGCACCCACATGTTCACGTGCGGGTAGATGGCGATGCGCAGGCCGTTCGTCGCGCACAGGTCCGCCAGTTCCCGCAGGCCGGCCACGGCGATGTCGTCGCCCGCCGGGTCGGAGTTCTTGAACTGCTTGCTCGTGAGGTTGGGCCAGATCAGTGTGTCGGTGCCCTTGCACAGGGCGATAATCTCCCTGACCCGTGGGTCGTAGACCAGCTTGCCGTCCTTGAGGTCGAGGCTGACGTAGATCACGAACAGCTTCAGCCCCCGCTGCTTCGCGCCGTCGAGGACCTGTCGGACGCGCTCCGGCGCATCCGTGCGCCAGCTCAGGCCGTCGAAGCCGACCTCCTTCACGAGATCGAGCTGCGCGTCGATCGTCTTGAGACTCTCGCCGCGCAGGCCGTTGTCGAAGACGAAGAACGGATTCGGCGCCGCGCACGCGGTTGCGGCCGTGAGCAGCAACCCTGTCACGATGGTTCTCATGGTTACTCCAGTTTCCACGGTCCGCGCAAGGGCGGCCGGTTGACGAGTTTGTTCGCTGCGTCGTTGCCGGGGAAGACCTCCTTGTCGGGATCCCAGGCGAGTTTCACGCCGCCGAGCTGGACCGCGATGTGGGCGAGATGACAGAGCGAGGTTGTGCGTTGGCCGACCTCGGCGTCCTCCAGCGTCTGGCCGCGGCTCCTGACGCACGCTATGAAGTCGTCCTTCTCGCTGCGCAGCGGGAAGTGCATTTCCTCCGGGCCGATCTGCTCCTTCAGGATCTTCGGGTCGCTGGCCTGGAGGCGGTCGGGGTTGAGCTTGTCCTGGATGTAATTGACCTGGATCCAGCCCTTTTCGCCCTCGAACCGCACGTGCGGGGTGCCCATCTGGTAGAAGAACTCCATGCCGTTGGCGTACTTATACCAGGCGTCGAAATGCTCCAGCACGTTCCAGACCTTGCCGTCGTGGAACTTGCCGGTCGCTTTCACTTCGACCGGGCCCGTCCGTTCCGTGCCGGCGCCCCACTGGCCGATGTCGTTGAGGTGCGTGCCCCAGTTGGTGATCATGCCGTCGCAGTAGTCGAGGTTGCGCATCCAGCCCGGCCGGGAGTTCAGATCGTGCGGCGCGTGTACGCGCTTCCGGATGTAGTCCACCTTGGGCGCCGGGCCGAGCCAGAGGTCGTAGTCGAGCTCGGGCGGAGGCGCCGTGACGGTTTCGGGCTCATCCGGGAATACCTCCCGGGGCGATCCAGTGCGGACGGCGAGGAGTTTGCCGATGCGGCCGTTGCGGACCAGTTCGGCGGCGCGGTGCATCGGTTCGAGCGAGCGGAACTCGCTGTCCACGCGGAACACGCGCTTGTGCTTCACGACCAGGTCGGCCAGGAGGCGACCCTCGTTGATGTAGCGGGTGATCGGTTTCTCGAGCGTCACATCCTTGCCGGCCTTGACCGCGGCGATGGCCATGGGCACGTGCCAGTGATCGGGCGTCGAGATCATCACGGCGTCCACGTCGGGGTCGGCGAGCAATTCACGGAAATCGCGGTACCCCTTGGCGACCTTCTTCCCGTAGTGCTTATCCACGGCCTGCAGGCCCTTCTCGAGCCGCCACGCGTCCACGTCGCAGACGGCGGTGACCGTGCAGTCGGGCGACTTCAGGAACGGCTGGAGGTTGGCGTGGTACGCCTGCCGGCCCATCCCGATCATGCCGATGCCGATCTTCCTGCTCGGGGCGTCGGCCCCGAGGAGGCGGCGCGGGAGAATCAGGGGTGCGGCGGCCAGCATGCCCGCTTGGGTGAGGAACTGGCGACGGTTCATGGTTTCGGCTCCTTGCGGTTCGTGGTTAGTAGCGGCCCGCCTCCCGGGCGGCTTCGATCATGGCGACGACGTTCTCGCGCGGCGTGTCCTTTTCCAGGAAGTCCGAGGTCGAGAAGATGTAACGCCCGCCGGGCTTGCCGGTCTCGACGATCGCGCGGGTGCGGGTGGCGACCGCGGCAGGCGTGGCGTGCTTGAGGAAGTCCACCTGGTCGAGGTTGCCGAGGAGGCAGATCCTGTCGCCCAGCGCGGCCTTGGCGTCGGCGAGTCGGTTGTCGCCGCGCGGCGCCTCGCTGACGGTTTCCCAGACGGTCATGCCGAGCTCGCGGTAGTTGGCGTACAACGGCTTCGCGCAGCCGCAGTTGTGGTAGACGCTGAACTTGCCGCCGGCGTGGATCGCCTCGATGACAAGCTGCTCGTACGGCTGCACAAAGGCGCGGAAGAAGTCCGGCCCCGTCGTGGCCCCGCCGGCCATGTGGCCCTGGATGCCGATGCAGTCGACGTCGGTTTCCCCGAGGGCGAGGCTGTACGCGCCCATCGCAGCGGCGACGCCCGCCATCAGGGCGCGGTAGCCGGGTTCGTCCTCGTAGGGCATCACGTAGAAGTTGTCCAGGCCGCACAGGTCGGCGCAGAAATTGAACACGCCGGCGAAACCCCACGGCGCGAGGACGCCGCGTTCGCCGATGATGCGGCGCCAGGCCGCCGCCGTCTCGCGCAGGGCGCGCCGGTCGGCAGCGTCGAGGGGGGGCAGGTGGGCGAGAAAGGCCGCCATGTCGTCGGCGTCCTGGAGGAGCGGGCGGGTGACATGGAAACGCACGCCGGTGGTGGCCGCGCCGCTTTCGGGCCCGGTCTCCTCCCGCACGAGCGTGCGCGTCGGGGTGACGATTTCGAGCCGCCGCCGGATCATGCCGTCGCTGCGCGACTCGGCCCGGCGCAGTTCCCAGTTCGGGTAGCTGCGGCAGAAAAAGCGCGGCGGCTCGAGCGCGCGGTGCTTGGCCATGAGGTCGAAATCGAGTTCGTTCGCCAGTTCGACGGCGTCGGTGACCCGGTCAAGCGTGGATTTGTGCGGGTAGTAGTAGGAGAGGTACTCCTCCTGCACGAAGGGCGCGACCGGCACACGGTCGGCCCGTTCGCCGCGCAGCGTCGCCAGCAGTCTTTCTCGCGAAGTCATACGTCCCTTTATAAGGGTGCTTGCGCGCGGTGCCAAGGCCTTAATGCGGTCCTTGATGCCAGCCGCAGCGGCGCGATGCGACGGCTTGAGCGCCCACGCGGTGAGCAGGCGCTTACGTCAACTCCATGGGTTCCAGCTTCGGCACGAGCAGATGCATGACGCCCAGGGCGGTCACGTAGGCCAGCGAGGCGATGGCGAACGGCACGAGGTAGTTGTTGTTGGTGTATTGCAGGACGCGCGCGACCAGCTGCGCGAACGCCATCCCGCTCAGCGAACCCGCCATGCCGCCAATGCCGACCACCGAGCTGATGCCCTGCTTGGGCACTGTGTCGCTCACCAGCGTGAACAGGTTCGCGGCGAACCCGCAGTGCGCGGCTGCCGCCAACCCGACGAGCGTGACCGCCACCCACGGGTCTGAAACGAACGGCGTCGCCGCCACCGGCACCACGCACAGCGCGCACACCAGCAATGCCGTCTTGCGCGCGGCGTTGACGGTCCAGCCGAGCCGGAGCAGCCTCGACGACAGCCAGCCGCCGCCGATGCCCCCGCCGCTGGCGGCCAGGAACATGATCATCAGCGGAAGGCTGCTCTGCGTAAGCCCGAGCGCATGCCGTTTGTTCAGGAAGTCGGGCGCCCAGAAGATGTAGAACCACCAAATCGGGGACGACGCCGCCATGCCCACGACAAACGCCCACGTCTGGCGGTGCCTCAGCAGGACCAGCCACGGGATCTTGCCGACGGGGTCCGGCGGGTCTTTGCGGATGTGCGCCAGTTCCTCAGCCGACACGCGCGGGTGTTTGTCGGGTGACCGGTACAACCACAGCCACGCCGCCACCCACAAGAACCCGACGGCGCCGGTCGCGAGGAAGGCCGCCTGCCAGCTCCAGCGCGTCGCCAGCCATGGCACGATCAGCGGGCAGGTCACCGCGCCGATGTTGCTGCCGGCGTTGAAAAGGCCCGTCGCCAGCGCGCGCTCCTCCTTCGGGTGCCACTCCGCCACCGTCTTGATCGCCGCTGGGAACATCCCGCCCTCGGCCAGTCCCAGCCCCGCCCGCGCGATACTGAAGCCGAGGACGGACCGCGCCGCCGCGTGGGCCATCGCAGCCAAGCTCCAGAGCGTCACCGAGAACAGGAAGCCCAGGCGCACGCCGATGCGGTCGATCAGGCGTCCCGAGAACACGTAACCCAGGGCGTACGTCAGCTGGAACGCCGTCACCATCCAGCCGTACTCGATCTGGGTCCAGCCGAGGTCCTTCTCCAGCATCGGCTTGAGAATGCCGAGCACGGCCCGATCGATGTAGTTGATCGTCGTCGCGAAGAACAGGAGCGCACAAATGCCCCAGCGGACATGGGTGGTCATGCTTCCTCCAATTTCAAGAACGGCCTCGATCCGTGCCCGCGTCGCCAGGCGTTTGCGTTGCTCCCTTTATAGGGGCGACGCCCCTCGCTGCCAATGGCAAAGGACGTGCGTCCCTCGAGAATCCGGAATGCGTTCGCACCGGCGTTTGGGCTGCCGCCGCGATCTCTCCGCGTCAGTCGTCGCGGGTGCGACCATCCACGCAGCATGACGCCACGTCACCCGCCCGGATCTCCACGGCGGCTTCCGCGACGGTCCGGGTGGGCGTCTGCAGCATGGCCCGCCACGGCCCCGGCCACAGGTGCGCACAGTGGACGAGTGGGCATCCATGATGTCGTCGGTCGAATGCGAAATGCCCATCGGCCGCAGCCCGTCCGGTCAGACGGCCCCACGCTTGCCGGATGCTGTAATCCGTTCCACTTGATGGCGCGCGCGCACGTGCCGCCGTCACGGTTCGGGGCGGGCGCCGGCGAAGCCGGGCATGTCGGCTTCGGGCGTCCGTAGCGCCTGCTGCCGTCCCGTTTCGATGGCGTGCAGCAGCGCCAGGTAATCGGGATCGGTTGTGTCGGCGAACAGCGGTGGGGGCTGGCCGTTGCGGGGCGTTGTGATCTGACGTCCGCCGGCGGCCTTGCTCAGGTGGGCGGTCAGGGCGGGGCTGTGCGCCGGGCGCGAGAGGTTGAGCCACGCGAACCGGCCCTCCCAATCGATGGTCGTGTCGAGCTTGCCGTGGCAGGACGCGCACCGGCGCTCGTAGACCGGATTGAACCCGCGTGTGAACCACTCGGCCGGCTGCCCGGTGGCGGGATCGGTCCACAAATCGCGCCGGCCGGGTGACTTTGGGTGGCTGTGGGCGTAGGTCCCGTAGTAGGGCACGTTGGCGTCGATCCACAGGTAGATGCGCTGGCGGTCCGCAAGGGGCATCCGCTGGCCGTTGCGGGCGGACTCGACGATGTCCGTCAGCCGGCTGGCGTGGGAGCCGGTCCAGAGGGGTTGGTTGACGGCGGTTGGCGTGCGCAGCAGCCAGTAGAAGTGCACCAGCGGCTTGCCCTTCGCCGCCTCCTCCGGCAGCATCTCGCCCGTGTCCATGTTGTGCTGGCGGTAGGAGCGGCTGCGGCCGAGCAGGTTGTCGTAGGCCATGCTGAAGTAGCGGGTCTTGTCGCCCGTCAGGTCGTAGCCGCCGGCGGGGTTGGGGCCGGTGTGGCACCTCACGCAGTAGCGGTCGAGGACCGGCTGGACGACCGTGGCGAAATCCACGATGCCGTCGCGGCACCAGGGTTCCTGCTGCAGCTGGCGCGGTTGCTGCAAGGCCGCCAGCGGGCGGCGCGCACCGGCGGGCGGGGCGCTCTGGCGCGGCTCGTGACAGCCGGTGCAACCCTGCCGCTCGCCTGGCATGAGCTGCGCGGCGGAGGTCATCCGCTGCAGCTCGCGCCCTTCGGCGTCCAGGGCCTGGAAGTAGATCTCGCGCAGCGCCGGCACGAAGAAATGCGCCGAGCCGTCGGCTTCCACCGGCACCGTGCCCCAGCTGCGCTTGGCGTAGTACGTGCCGTAGCTCATCACGGGCGACTGATCGTAGGCCCGCGACACAAGGTCCTCGGTCTTGCGCACCTGCTCCATGACGCGGAGCGCCTTCACCCGGCCGCGCGCGATGGCCGGGGCGAGCCCGCGGTATACGTCGGCCAGCAGCACGATGCCTGCTGGCATGTCGGTGCCCGTGGGCATGTTCGTCGACGCTGCCGGCGGGGGTGCCCCGGCGGCGACGCGCTCGGGCAGCCGCGGAGGTCTGGGGACGGCGCGCAGGGCCACGGGGTAGTGGCAGCCCGTGTCCGGCTCCTCGTGGAGCAGGCGCTTGTTGCCCAGCCGGTCGAGCAGATACAGGCGGAACCGCTGGATGTCGCCGCCGTAGGCGCAGAGGAACGTCTCGTCGGAGAGGGGGAACGGATCGCGGTATGACCACTCGTGGCGCGCGTCGCCGATGGTCGCGAACTCCCTGGTGAGATAGACGAAGCCCTTGCCCTTCGGCCCCTCCGGTCCGCCGCGGCGGTCGATCAGGCCGATGGCGCCATGCGGGAAGCCGTGGTGCGGGGCGAACGTGGCGACGACCTGGTCGCTGCGGCCCGGCAGCGGCCGGGCCTGCCAGAACGTGCCCACGTCACGGATGGTGTTGCCGAAGTACAACTGGTAGGCCGTGCCGTCTGGGTACTGGGTCCACAGGCTCTGCCGGTACGTGAGGTCGCGGTCGATGTACTCCCAGCGGGTGAACAGGATGCGGCCGTCGGGCAGCATCTGCGGGCTCATGTCCGAGAGGGTGTTCATGCTCACGCACCCTACGTTGGCGCCGTCGGCGTCCATCGTGTGCAGGTTCGACGCCGGCCCGGGCTGGCAGAGGGTGTAGCCGAAGCGTCGCGTGGAGACGAACACGAGGCGGCCGTCGGGCGTTTCGCACGGGGCCACATCGTGGAATGGGCCGTCGGTAAGTTGCCGCAGACCCGAGCCGTCGGCGGCGATCCGCCAGACGTGCCAGTAACGCGCGCCCTGCGGCCGGTAGGAGAAGAACAGCGTACGGGCGTCGTCCGACACATTCAGGTCGTAGATGCAGCCCGCGGGGTCGTGGAACACGACGCGCGCGGGTTGGCCGGGCTGGCGCGGATCGAGCACGCGGATGCTGCAGCCCGGGGCGGTTGGCTGCGCGGCCCACAGGTCCTGACCCACCGCGGGCGGCGCGGTAAGCGGCTGGCGCGTGATGAACGCGATAGGCGGGAGCGCGTCGTTCGTCGGCGGAAGGCGATTCGGCGCCGGCGTGGCCACGGTTTCGCGAAACGCCAGCGCCTGCCGCTGACTCCCGGCGGCGATCCAGAGATTGCGGAATCCGGCCGGCCGTTGCCACGGGCGCAAACCAACCCGGCCTGCCGGCAGCGGATGCTCCCGATCCGTGTACGTCAGCACCGACTTGTCGCCCACGCGCACGTCCAGGGTGTTGGTCGTCAGGCTCACGACCAGCGGGATCCAGCAGTCAAGCGGCACGTCGCAGGGGACATCCTGCAGCAGTTCGAAATTCTGCCGGTGGCGCCCCAGTCGCAGCATCTGGCGGCTCGCGTCCAGCGCGATCTCGTAGCCCGTGAAGGCGTCGGCGCCTTCCGCGGGCTCGCCGACCCTCACGATCAGGCCTGCATTGCCGCCCCCGGCGGCCGGCAGCCGCAGCTCGACGCCGACCGTGCCGGAGGAGAACGTGGCGCCGTCGAACACCAGCTTGCCCCCGGCGGAGGCGGCGGTCCACAGGATCCCGTCGCGCACGCTCCACTCGCCGCCGTAACGTGAAAAGCCCTGCACCTCGGCGGCAAGCGCTGCAGGACCCCCCAGCCCCGCGGCCAGCCAGGCAAAGAGGCCGGCACGGAGCGCGGTCGTCCGGGCCTGGTGGCGCATCGTGTTCATTGCGCAGGATTCGCTTTCTTCAACGTTGTGACCTCGTGCGCGCACCTTACCCGTAAGGCGCCTGCCGCGCAAGCCGTTGACCGCCTCTTTCGACCACGGCAGGAACGTCGGCGTTGCGCGTTGCCAGGCACTCTGGCGGCGACACGGGCAAGATGTCGAGGCTTGACGCGGCAACTCGAAACGGGACAATAGGCGGCCGTGATTACGGACACGCATACGCACGCCTTTCCGGACGCCATGGCAGAGCGGGCGGTACAGACGCTGCAGGCGGAGACCGACAAGGCCGTCGCCCGCCTGGACGGCCGCGTTTCCTCCCTGCTCGCCTCCATGGACAGGGCTGGGATCGCCCGTTCCGTTGTCTGCTCGATTGCCACCAAGCCGGCGCAGTTCGCGAAAATCCTGGAGTGGTCGAAGCTGATCCGATCCGAGCGGATCATCCCGCTGCCCTCGCTTCATCCCGGGGATCCCGAGGCGCTGGCGCACATCAGGCAGATCGCCGAGGCGGGCTTCAAGGGCATCAAGCTGCACCCTTACTACCAGGGCTTTGAAGTGGACGCGCCGGCCATGCACCCGATCTACGAGGAGCTGTGCCGGCAAGGCTTGCTCCTCGTGTGTCACACGGGTTTCGATATTGCCTTCCCGTACGACCGCATTGCCGATCCCCGGCGCCTGGCCCGCGTGGTTGAGGCGTTTCCGGAACTGAAGCTCGTGGCCACGCACCTCTTCGCCTGGGACGACTGGGACGAGGTGGCGCGCCACCTCCTCGGGAAACCCATCTATACGGATTTCTCGATGACGATCGGGTTCCTGGGCCCGGAGCGGACGAGGGCGATGCTGCTGCGGCATCCCCGGGAGTACGTGCTGTTCGGCACCGACTCGCCCTGGCTGGATCAGGGGGAGGAATTGGACCGGTTTCGCGCTTTCAAACTCGGGTCGGATTGGGAGCAAGCCGTCCTGGTTGACAACGCCCGCCGCCTGTTCGGGACAGGCGAGCGGGAACTTGGCGCGTGAGCCCTTACGTCTGCCGCGGTTTCTCGAACGTGATCGGGCTCAGGAACGCCACTTCGGCGCGGATGCCCAGACGGGAGAAGCACTCGGACTCGATTTCATGCCTCAGCGCCTCCAGCTTCCGGACCGTGTCCTGGAACAGCTGGGTGCCCACCCGGAGGGCCACCGAGACGCCCCGCTCGGAGAACGTCAGCGCAAACGGATGTCCCGCGGCCTTCGTCTGCGCCAGCACCTCCTCGATTTGCTGCCGGTACAGCGGCATCTCGTTGATGCGGAACCGATCGTCCAGGCGCGCGCCGGGGGTGAGAATCGCCCCGGTTCGGCCGCAAGGGCAGCGCGACTGTTCCAACTGGCAGAGCACGGCCGTCCGGTAGCGCAGCAGCGGCATCGCCTCGCGCGTGAGCGTCGTCACCAGCAGCTCGCCCTTGTCGAGTTCCACGAGGAAATGGTCTTCGTTCACATGCAGGTTGTGCTCCTGGCACTCCACGCAGAGGCCGGGGTCCAGCACTTCCGCCAGCCCGAAGCCGCCGCGCACCTCCGTGAACAGTCCGGTTTCCAGGTCCGCCCGCTCCGCCGGCGGGACGGGTCGCGACAGCAGCATGACGCGCAGGTGGAGGGACTGCGGGTCGATCCCTTTTTCCCTGAGCGCCTTGATGAGCTCGTGGGCCTGCGTGGGCGTGGTGATGAGGATGCTCGCGCGGAAGCTCTGCATGACGGCCAGCTGACGGTGGGGATGCGTCGTGTCCTGGGGAATGACCGATGCTTCGATGAGCTCCGCCCCGCGGATGTAGGCCAGGGCCTGGTTGAACATGCTGCCGCTGAAGCCGAGCTGGATCACGTCATGCGACGTACCGCCCGCGGCGACCACCTGTCGTGCCGCCAGGCGTCCCCACTGCGTGAGATCGTTGCGCGTGTGACCCACCACCAGCTGCACCCCCTTGGCGCCAAGCGCGGAGTGCAGGCGGATGACTTCGCGCAGCGGCAGGGCGAACATGCCGTAGGGAAAAGCGGCCGCCAGATCCTCCGGAACGGTGGGCGGGATGCGGCCCAGGTCGTCCAACGACTCCACGCGAACGTCGCCCAGCGCGTGGCGGTATCTGGGCACATTGCGTCGCAGGCGCGCCACCAGCGCCTGCAGTCTCTCGAGCTGGACCTGTGCAAGATCCTCGCGCGGGAGCGTTTCGTACTTGCGGTCGAACATGATCATTCCCACACCTCTTTGTAGCCTTTGCCGAGGTAAGCCCGCTTCACTTCCGGGTTGTGCGCGAGATCGCCGGAGGCGCCCTCCAGGATGATCTCGCCGGTTTCCAGCAGATAGGCCCGGTCGGAGACCCCCAGGGCCGCCACGGCGTTCTGCTCCACCAGGAAGATCGTCACGCCCTGGTTGCGCAGCTCGCGGATGGTGGCGAAGACCTCCTTGACGATCAGCGGGGCGAGCCCCATGGAGGGTTCGTCCAGGAGCAGGAGCCGCGGCCTGGCCATCAGCGCGCGGCCCATGGCCAGCATCTGCTGCTCCCCGCCGGAGAGCGTGCCGGCCAGCTGGTGCAGCCGTTCGCCGAGCCGGGGGAACCGCTTCAGGACTTCCGCCGTCGTCATCCGGCGATCGGGGTTGTGATAGCCGCCGATGACCAGGTTGTCGTGGACCGTCATGTCGGCGAACACCTGCCTGCCTTCCGGCACCAAAACCGTTTCATGGGAGACGCTGCGCCACGCCGGTTGGCCTGTTGTCGGCTTGCCGTGGATCCGGACATCCCCCGTCCACGTCGGCACCAGCCCGACGATGGCCCGCATCAGGGAGCTCTTGCCTGCGCCGTTGGCGCCGATCAGGCTCACGATCTCACCCGTGGAGACGTGCAGGCTGACGCCTTTCACCACCTCCAGGCTGCCATATCCGCAGCTCAGATTTCTAACGGCCAGCATGGGAAAAATCTCCGCCCAGGTACACCGCCACCACATCCTTGTGGTTCCGAATCAGTTCCGGCGGGCCTTCGGCGATCGGCACGCCGTAGTGCAGCACGAGGATTTCATCAGAAACATCCATGACGAGAGACATGTCGTGCTCCACCAGCAGGATGGTTACCGCCTGCCGCCGGATCTTGTCGATCGTCTCCGCCAAGCCCTCCTTCTCACGGGTGTTCAACCCGCTGGCCGGTTCGTCCAGCAGGAGCAGCTTCGGCTCCGTGGCCAGCGCCCGGGCCAGTTCGACCATGCGGCGCCGACCGAAGGAGAGCGAGCCCGCGGTGACGTCGGCGGCATCCGCCAGCCCCAGCTCCGCGAGGCAAGCCATGGCCGACTCCCGCAAAGCCCGCTCCTCCCTGCGCTGCCCCGGCAGGCGCAGGGCGGCGGGGATGAACCCCGCGCGCGTGCGGCCGTGACGCCCGATCATGACGTTCTCCAGCACGGTCATCCGCAGGAACAGGCTCAGGTTCTGGAAGGTCCGCGAGATCCCGCGGTGGGCGATCTCGAAGGGCTGCAGCCCTACGATCGAGCAGTCCCTGAAGCGGATCTGTCCGGACGTCGGCCGGTGAATGCCGGAGATGATATTGAAGAGCGTGGTCTTGCCCGCGCCATTGGGACCGATCACGGCCTTGATGTGTCCTTCCGCGACATGGAAGTTGACCTTGTCCAGGGCCACCAGCCCGGTGAAGCAGTGGCGGACGCTCTCAACCTCAAGCAGTGCCATGGGTGTGGCCCTTTCCGGACGCGGCGGGCAGGAGCCCCCGGACCCAGTTGGCGAGAGGCTTGAGCGGCCCTTCCGGCGCCAGGGAGATGATCGCGATGAGGATGACGCCGAACACGGCATGATCGTAGGTGCCGAAGTACCCGCGCAGGGACAGGAACGTCAGGACGGCGGTAACGATCAGGCCGCCCCACAGGTTGGCCATCCCGCCGGCGGCCACCAGGGCCACGTAGCGGACGGACTTCATCGCGCTGGCCTCGGAAGGGCCGATGCCCCCGTTGTAGTGGGTGAGGAAGCAGCCGGCCGCGGCGGCCAGGGCCGCGCTGAGCACAAAGGCCTGCAATTTCAGGCGGGCGGTGTGGATGCCCATCGCGTTGGCGGCCAGTTCGCCGTCGTGGATGGCGCGCAAAGCCCGTCCCGCGCGGGAGTGCACGACGTTGAGCAGGAGGACGAGCACCAGGAGCGTAAGGCCCCACGCCAGGTAGTAGTTGGCGACACGGTCGCCGGCCCTGCCGCCCAGCAACAGTCCGGGGCAGATCTGCCACCCCGGCACGCCGGTGACACCGTCGGACGAGCCTGTGCATTCGCTGCCCAGCACGATGCGGTAGACGATCAGCCCGAAGCCGAGCGTGGCCATGGCCAGGTAGTGGCCCTTGAGGCGCAGGGCCGGGTAGCCGATCAGAAACGCGACCAGGCACGCCAGCAGCATGGCGACCAGGAACGCCACCCACGGATTTACGGTTACGAGCTGGCCGCCGTACGGATCGGACCGAGGGATGAGGATCCAAAGCTGTGCGAGAACCCTGCCTGGCCCCGTGCCGGCCAGGCTCGTGAAATCCCTGGTGGTCAGGATCGCGGACGCATAGCCGCCAAGGGCAAAGAAGGCCGCGTGGCCCAGCGACACCTGGCCGGCGTAGCCCATCAGGAGGCACAAGCCCAGCACGACGATGGAACAGTAGGCTGACATGGTCAGCTGGGTCAGGAAGAACTCCTTGTCGAACACGTGGGTCAGCACCTGCACGGCGATGATCAGGCCGGCCAGGGCGACTACCGGAAGGAGTGTGCGCTTCCCGTTCATGCTCAGCACTCCCTGACGCGGTTGCCGGCTCCGGACCCGAACAGTCCGTTGGGCCGGATGAACAGGACCAGGAGGAGAATCGCGAAGGCGGCCGCATCCTTGTAGGCGGCGGGCAGCCCGCTTTTCACGCTGAACGCTTCGCTCAGCCCCACGAGCAGTCCGCCGAACACGGCCGCCATCGGGTTCCCCAACCCGCCGAGGATGGCGGCGGCAAACCCCTTGATCGTCAGCCCGGCGCCCATGTCGTACTGGGTCATCGAAATCGGCGAGATCAAGCACCCGGCCAGCGCCCCCATCGCGGCGCTGACGCCGAACGCGAACGTCCGCATGTTGCGCGTGTTGATGCCGGACAGCATCGCGGCGTCCGGATTGGAGGAGCACGCGCGCATGGCTTTCCCCATGAGCGTGTACTTCAGGAACGCCTGCAGGAGCACGACCGCCACGGCCACGCCCCCCAGGACCCACAGCACCTGCGGCGAAATCGCGGCCCCCAGCATCTTGACCGATGAGCACTCATCGCCCGTGAAGTAGGGGAGCGCGCGCACCTTTTCGTCCCAGACATGGTGCGCCGCTTCCTGGATCGCGATGGAAAGCCCGATCGTGATGACGATCAGGTGCAGCACCGAGTGGTTGCGCAGATGCCGGAAGAAGAGCAGCTCCAGGACACAGCCCAGTACGGTGACGATGACCACGGAGCCCACGACGGCGACGGGCAGGGGGACCACACCCATGAGGCTGACCGCCACCATGCCTCCCAGCATCACGAATTCGCCCTGAGCGAGATTCAGGACGCCCGTCGTGCTGTAGATGACGCTGAACCCGATCGCGACGATCGCGTAGATGCTGCCGACGGTGATGCCGGAGAAGATGTACTGCAGTGTTTCGGACATCGTGCACCATCCACGGGCAGCGCACAAGGCTGCGCCCGCCATCTGCCGGGGGCGGAAACGGAATACGTGTCTCCGCGCTACCCCCGCGGGGGGACGCCGCGGAATGGCCCGAAAGCGGCCCGGCCAGTTCAAGGCCAGGCCGCTGCCGGAGGCCCCGCCTATTGCTTCTTGTATATCGTGAACTGGCCGTCCTTCACCGTCAGCATCTCGAACGCGTTCAGCTCCAGTCCCGTATGGTCCTCCGGCGAGAAGTTGAACACGCCTGCCGTGCCGACCAGCCCCTTAAGGTTCTCGATCGCCTCGCGCACCTTGGCCGGCTCCGTGCTGCCAGCCTTCTTGATCCCCTCCGTCGCGATCAGCACCGCATCGTACGCATGTCCGCCGAACGTACTGACATCCTCCTTGTACCGGGTCTCGTAGTCCTTCTTGTAGGCGGCCAGCAGCGCTTTCTGCGGGTGGGTGTCCGGCAGTTGGTCCACGACGAGCAGTCGGCCCGCGGGGAAGAGCGTGCCTTCGGCGGACTTGCCCGCCGCTTCGACGTACTTGCGGTTGCCGAAGCCATGGCTTTGGAACAGGGGCACGGTCATGCCCAGTTGCTTCATGTTCTTCGAGACGATGGACTGGGCCGGCACGATGGACCAGTTCACCACGGCCTGCACGTTCTTGGCCTTCACCTTCGTCAGGATGTCCGTGAGATCCGTGGCCTGCTTGTCGAAGACCTCGCTGACCAGGATCTCGATGCCGGCTCCCGGCGCCATGGCCTCCAGCTGCTTCTTGCCAGCCGTGCCGAATCCGTCATTGCCGGTGACGACCCCTATACGGGTTATGCCCAGCTCCTTCATCGTGTTGTAGATCCAGGTCACGGCCTGGCTATCCTTCTGGGGGGTCTTGAAGACGTACTTGGCAACCGGATTCACGATCACCTCGGCCGCCGCGCAGGAAACAAGGATGGTTTGCCGTTCCTCGCAGATGGGCTTGATCTGCATGGTCTCGCCGCTGGTGGACGGGCCGATGATGGCCAGGACTTTCTCCTCCTCGATAAGCTGTTTGGCGAAGGAGACGGCTTTCTCCGGGCTGCCCCCCGTGTCCTTCACGATCAGCACGATCTTCTTCCCGAGAATGCCGCCGCCCGCGTTGATCTTCTCGACGAGCATTTCCGCGGTTCTGGCTTCCGGCGCCCCGAGGTTGGACGCTGGCCCAGTGACGGCGAAAAGTGCGCCGATCTTGATGGTTTCCTCGGCGGTCGTCGTTTGCGCGACCACGCCGAGCGCCAGCGCCAGCGTCAGCACCGCTTCCGCCCAACCCTGCAGACTTCTCTTCATGATGCTCCTTCCTGTGAACCGCCGTGCTTCACACGGCCAGACCGGCAACTTCAACCCCGTGACGTGAAGTCATCCTCACGTATAATTCCGGTATATTTGGCGCATTTCGACGCGGGAGTCAAGTCGCGAAACCCGCTCCGCTGGCAACAAGAGTTGCTTGCATTTCCCGTTCGTTTCCCCGAAAGTCATACATCGTATGGGTGTGCCGTCGCTTGCAGGCGGTGCGCGGAGTGGGTCGAGGCCGGGGTCACGGAAAGCGGGGCGGGAGGTAGCATGAAGGTAAAGCATCGCGTCGGGCTGGTGGTGGCGGCTGGAGGGGCGTTGGTCGGGTTGGGAGGGGAGGCGTGGGCGCAGGCGGCCAAGCCGGAAGCCAAGGCTGAGGCGGTTGCCGTCGCCGAGGCGAAGGATCCGGTGCGCTACGGTTTCGACTTGCGGCTGCGACAGGAGGCCTTCGACGAGATTCCCATCCGGCCGGGCGGCGTGACGCGCGGTGGGCGGAACAACTACTACCGCATCCGCCCCCGTGTGTGGGGCGAAGTGGACCTGCTCGACAACGTGCTGTTTCGCGCACGGATCGTGAACGAATTCCGTGAATGGACCTATCCGGACATGTCGGCGGCCGCGCAGCGGTCGAACTACGATTTTGCGGATGAGTACGTGTTCGATCACTTGTACCTCGACATCAAGGACCTGCTGGACAAGCGGTTGGATATCCGCATCGGTCGCCAGGATTTGATCTATGGCACCGGCAAGGTCGTCCTCGAGGGCAATCCCAAAGACGGCTCCCGCACGATTTACTTCAATGCCGTGAAGGCCGTGTGGAAGGGCATCGAGAACACCACGATCGACGCCGTCGGCATCTACAACGAGTCGCTCGACGACCTGGCGATCCACGATGCGGATCGGGATCTCACGGGCTTCAGTAAGTACAACGACGACATGACGGAAAGCGGCGCCATCCTCTACCTGAAGAACAAGTCCCTGCCGGAGTTGCCATTCGAAGTGTACGCCATGTACAAGAACGAGAGCGATTGGACCCGCAAGCCGACGGCCACGACGTCCGTGGATGTGGCCTCGCTGGATGTCGGCACGCTCGGCGTGCGGCTGATGCCGGTCTTCGGCGCCGGGCTGAGCGGCAACCTCGAGGTGGCCTATCAGCTCGGCTCGCGCGGCAGCGTGGACACCAGCGGCTTGATGGTGGACGGGTTGGTGGCGTACGCGTTCCCCGACGCTCCCGAGGCCAAGCCGACGGTTGACGTGGGCGTGTACTACCTGTCAGGCGACGATCCCTCCAGCAAGGGTGACGACGAGGGCTGGAACCCGCTCTGGGCCCGGTACCCGCAGTACAGCGAGCTGTATGTCTACGCGTGGGACGGCGAAGCCGCCGGCCGCTGGTCGAACCTGATGATGCCGAAGGCGAGCTTCTCCGTCAGCCCGGCCAAGTTCGTCAAGACCAGCGCCATGGTGGGTTACATGCTGGCTGACGAGGACGATGGCCCGGGCACGGGGAAGGACCGGGGCATGCTCTACGTGGCCAAAGGCGAGTTCAACCTCGGCGGCGGCTATCTGGCCAAGCGGGACAAGCTGACCGGGCACCTCTGGCTCGAAGTGCTCGATCCGGGCGACTACTACGCTGTGAACGACACGTCGTATTTCGCCCGCTGGGAAATCCTGTACACGTTCTGATCGAGGCGCTTGCGAGAAAAGAGACGCCGCGGGAAACAGCTTCCCGCGGCGTTTCTGTTTGAGCCGCCGTTCCCGGCGCCTGTCACGCCTGTTACGTGGCGGCGGGTTGGGCCTTCCGCTTGTCGAGTACGCGCTTGGCCTTGCCGTCCGAGCGGCCGAGCCCGCCCGGTTCGACGAGATTCACGTTGGCATGCACGCACGCGACGGCCTGGATCCGGCGCTGAATCCGTTCGCGCAGCGCCTGCATGTCGCTCATTTTGTCGGACAGGATCTGCCGCTGCATCTCGACGTGTACGGTGACTTCATCGAGCGCGCCGGGCCGGCTCACCTCGATCAGGTACTGGGGCGCCGCGCCTTCCACCTTCAGGAGCGCCTCCTCGACCTGCGAGGGAAACACGTTGACTCCCCGGATGATCAGCATGTCGTCGGTGCGCCCGGTGACGCGTCCCATGCGTACGCCGGTACGCCCGCACGGGCAGGGCTCGCGCTGCAGCACCGCGATGTCCCGTGTCCGATAACGGATCAGCGGGAAGGCCTGCTTGGTCAACGTTGTGAACACGAGTTCGCCCGGTTCGCCGTCCGGGACCGGCTCCAGCGTTTCCGGATCCAGGCACTCCACCATGAAGTGGTCCTCCTGGATGTGCATGCCGTTGCGGTAGCAGCATTCGCCGCTTACGCCCGGCCCGATCACCTCGCTGAGCCCGTAGTTGTCGAACGCCAGGATGCCGAGCTCGCGCTCGATGTGCTCCCGCATGTCCTCCGTCCACGGCTCGCCGCCGAAGTGGGCGAATCGCAGGGCCAGGCGTCCGCGGAGGCTGCCCAGCTCCCGCAAGGCCTCGGCAATTCTGACCGCGTAGCTCGGCGTGCAGACGAGGACGTCGGTTTGCAGATCCTGCAGCAGCATGAGCTGCCTTTCCGTGTTGCCGCTGCCGGCCGGCACGACGGCCGCACCGGCCCGTTCGGCGCCCTGGTGCAGACCGAACCCGCCCGTGAACAGGCCGTAGCCGAAGGCCAGCTGCACGGTGTGCCCGCGGCGCAGCCCGCCGGCCACGAGAAAGCGCGCGCACAGATCCGCCCACGTCTCAAGATCCTGCCGGGTGTAGGCCACGAACGTCGGCTTCCCTGTGGTTCCCGACGACCCGTGAAAACGGGAAACCTGGTCGCGGGGCACGGCGAGCATGCCGAGGGGATAGTGGTCTCGCAGGTCCTGCTTGGTTGTGAAAGGCAGGCGGCGCAGATCGTCCGGCGAGCGGATGGCGTCGGCCGTGATGCCAGCCTTCAGGAAGGCTGCCTGGTAGAACGGAACCACAGACAAACGGCCCACGAGTGCCGCGAGCCGCTGCACTTGCAGCTCCCGCAGCGTTTCTCGCGGCAGCGCTTCTTCAACCTGCCATAGCGTATTCTCAATCAGTGGCTTGGTATTCATCCTGGCAATGCTCCGCTCTCCCGCCGAAACGCGTGTGGCCCGGCAATCGCGGGCTGAATCCGCAGGTTGCTACGCTTCCTGATGGAAGAGGGATACGCTGGCGAGCGGGTTGGTTCCGGCCTCCGCCAGGCGCTTGATGGCCACATCCGGATCGTCGAAACGGAATACCAGGATCGCCTTGTCGCCCCGCCGGCCGGTGAAGGCGTACATGTACTCGATATTGACGTTGCTCTTCTCGAGGACCTCCAGAATGGCTGCCAGCCCCCCCGGTTTGTCCTCGATTTCCACGGCCACGACTTCGGTGACGTTGACGACGAACCCGGCCCGCTCGAGGATCTCCGCGGCCGCCTCCCATTTCTCCACGATCAGGCGCATGATGCCGAACTGCTGCGTGTCGGCCAGCGACAGGGTGGCGATGTTGATGCCGGCCTTCGACAGGGCCCTGCAGATGGCGCTCAGATGCCCCGGCTTGTTCTCCAGGAACAGCGACAGTTGCTTGGTCTTCATAGTGGTTTCCTTTCCTCCATCATCCGCTGCTTATACGAGTTTGCGCTTGTCGATCACACGCTTGGCCTTGCCCTCGCTGCGCTGGATCGTCTGCGGCTCCACCAGCGTGATTTTGGCCCGGACGCCAAGTGTGGTCTCCACGGTGCGACCCAGGACCTGCCGTATGCGCTCGAGGGACTTCACGCTGTCCGTGAAGAACTCCTTGGTTACCTCGACCTGGACTTCCAGGTCGTCGAGGTCGTGCTCGCGCGTGACCACGATCTGGTAGTGCGGGAGCGTGCCCTCTACCCGCAAAAGGGCCTCCTCGATCTGCGACGGGAACACGTTCACGCCGCGGATGATGAGCATGTCATCGCTGCGCGCGGTGATCCGGGCGATGCGTCGGATGGTGCGGCCGCAGGCACAGGGTTCGTCGATGATCCGCGTAATGTCACGCGTCCGGTAGCGGATCATCGGAATGGCCTGCTTGCTCAGGGTCGTCAGCACGAGCTCGCCCGTTTCGCCGTCGGGCAGCACCTTGCCCGTCTCGGGGTTGATGATCTCCGGGTAGAAATGGTCCTCGAAGATGTGCAGGCCCGCCTGCATGCAGCACTCGATGGCCACTCCCGGCCCGATGATTTCGGAGAGGCCGTAGATGTCGTAAGCCCTGATGCCGCTGTTTTCCTGGATCCTGGTCCGCATCTCGTCCGACCACGGTTCGGCGCCGAACACGCCGATCCGCAAGGGCAGGGTCTTCATGTCGATGCCCGCCTTGGCCGCCGCTTCGACCAGGTGCAGGAAATAGCTCGGCGTGCAGCAGATCACCGTCGAGCCGAAATCCTTCATCACCATGATCTGACGTTCCGAGTTGCCGCCCGAAATGGGGATCACGGTCGCCCCCATCCCCTCGGCGCCGTAGTGTGCCCCCAGGCCGCCGGTGAACAGCCCGTAGCCGTAGGCGTTCTGGACAATGTCGCCGGCCCGCACGCCGCAGGCGGCGAAGGTGCGCACCATGACGCTCGTCCAGACATCGATATCGCCCTGGGTGTAGGCCACTACGATCGGTTTGCCCGTGGTTCCGCTCGACGCGTGCAGGCGGACGATGTCCTGCATCGGGCTGGCAAAGAGACCGAACGGGTACTTGTCGCGCAGGTCGGTCTTGACGGAGAACGGGACCAGCGCGAGGTCCTCGAGCGACTTGATCTTATCGGGCGTGAGGCTGCGGGCCTCCATTCTCTGGCGGAACAACGCCACGCGCTCGTAGGACCGCCGCAGCACCACCTGCAGGCGGTGGAACTGCACCTCCCGCAATTGCTTGCCGGGCAGGTAGTCCGGCGCACTGGCCGGGTGGATCGGACTGTTCACATCGTTCCAGTGTTCAAGCATGCCTCTGCTCCTCCTCTCCCGCGCACCGTCCGCGCGCGAACGCCACGAAGTTCGTCTCGTGCAGCTTCTCGTCCAGATTCAGGCGGATGGCGGCCTTCCAGGCGGACTCCGGAATGTCCAGGAAGACACTCAGCATTCCCATCATGGCGATGTTCAGCGCCCTGGCGTTGGGCAGGGCTGCCACGTCGATGGCGGCGGCCTGCAGGAGCCGGCCGTTCTGCTTCAGCATGTGCCGCGCGGATTCGGTCTGGCTCGCGTCGAACACGACGAGGAAGTCCGCTTCCCCGGCGGGAACCATGGGACTCAGCACCTGGCGGCCGTACCGCACATCGCTGGTCACGAAGCCGCCCCGCTGGCTCATGCCGTGCACCTCGGCCTTCTTGACGGCGTGGCCCGCCTGGAAGGCTGCTTCCGACAGGGTATCCGAAGCCGTGATGATGCCCTGACCGCCCAGCCCCGCGATGACAATGTTGACGACTCGGTCGCTCATGACTTGCTGGCCTCCCGGGCTGCGTTCTCGTACTGCCGGATGTGCTTCGCCGCCAGGATGCACGGGCTCCTGGCAATGATCACCCACAACTCATTGCCGGCCACGGCGTCCAGGATCGTCTGCTCCAGTTCCGCCT
The DNA here is from genome assembly GCA_964402115.1 of uncultured Victivallales bacterium. GTDB lineage: Bacteria > Verrucomicrobiota > Kiritimatiellia > UBA8416 > CAYOBW01 > CAYOBW01. The sequence continues at coordinate 3,049 of CAYOBW010000029.1, read as the reverse complement.
GCTCTTTGCGCGCATCGAAGACCACGACGTGGCGGATGCCCAGCGACCGGGCCACATCCTCGAGGACGATCTTGCCGGTGGCCTGATGATCCAGCTGCCGGCCGGTGCCCGGGTGCTCCTGCAGGCCGGTCATGGCCGTCGTGCCGTTGTCGAGAATCAGCACCACATGCCCGGTCCTGGGCGGGTTGTACACCATTTCGACCAGTCCGGTGATGCCGCTGTGCACGAAGGTGCTGTCGCCGATGACGCTGACCACCCGTCGGGCCTGTGCCTCCGGCAGGACGTGCCGCAGCCCCAGCGCGACGCCGATGGACGCGCCCATGCACACGCAGCTGTCCAGCGCCTCGTAGGGCGGCATGACGCCCAGCGTGTAGCACCCGATGTCCCCGGATACGATCATGTCGTGCTTGTGGAGCAGGCTGAACACCGTGTGGTGCGGGCAACCCTGGCAGAGCTGCGGCGGCTTGCCGGGCGGCGCGGACACTTCCGGGGTCGTGTCGCCGGCGATCAGGCGGCGGACACGCTGCACATCCAGCTCGCCAAACCGGTACATCTCGTCCTTGCCCTGCACCATCACCCCGCCGTTGCGGCAGAGCTCCACCAGCACGGGATCGCCCTCTTCGATCACCAGGCAGCGCTTGACGCTGGCGGCAAACGCGCGGACCTTCCGGATGGGCAGCGGGTAGGGCGAGCCCAGCTTGAGGATGCGCGCGTGCGGCGCGGCTTCGCGCGCGTGCATGGCCGCCACGCCGGAGGTGATGATGCCCAGCTCGGAGTCGCCCTCCAGGATGCAGTTGAGCGCGCACTGCTCGTTCCACTCCTCGATCTCCGCCAGCTTCTGCCGCAGCCGCCGGTGCGCCGCCCGGGCGTTCCCCGGAACCATGACGCGCGAGCGGCGGTCATGCTTGAAGAAGGGCCCTTCGTGCGCCAGCGGCGCCGGATGCGTGAGCACGATGCTCTTCGAGTGGCTGATGCGCGTGGTCAACCGCAGGATCACCGGGGTTCCCCACCGGTGCGACATGGCCAGCGCCTCGAACATGAAATCGTAGGCCTCCTGCGAGTCGGCCGGTTCGAGCACGGGGGTGCCGGACGCGATGGCATGCCGGCGGCTGTCCTGCTCGTTCTGGCTGGAGTGCATGCCGGGGTCGTCGCCGACGATGAGCACCAGCGCGCCGGTCACGCCGCTGTGCGTGGCCGTGTAAAGCACGTCGGAAGCCACGTTCAGCCCCACGTGCTTCATCGTGGTGATGGCCAGCCCGTTGCCGAACGCCGCGCCGAGCGCGACCTCGGTCGCCACTTTTTCGTTGGGGGCCCACTGCGCGCGGCCGCCCAGCGCCGACAGGGTCTCCAGTATCTCGGTCGAGGGAGTGCCGGGGTAGCCGGTTCCCAGGTCCACGCCGGCATCCCGGGCGGCGCGGGCCACCGCCTCATTGCCGGTCAACAGCAAGCGTTCGCTTTTGTCCATGAATGTCTCCAAGCGGTCTCTGCTTCGCCTTCAACGTCGCCGGCCTTCTATACGGATTTTCACGGGGTAAAGTCAATCCTGCTGACTGACGCGCCGCGAAAGGCGCGCCTTGCAGCGCCCCAATGCCGCAGGGGGGGGCAATAACGGCGGTGGACCGCGGTCTCCACGCCTCGTCGCCTGCCCACGCGCTGGAGACGGCCGTCCCCGGCCGTTATGTGCCATGTAAGCCCCCCGCTTCGCCAAGGCCTTGAGAAACGCGCGCCTTTCTTCTTGTAGGCGAAGGTAGTACTTGGCAATATGGCCAAGTAACCAACAAGAAGCAAGCGCGCCACGGCGCGCGGGGAGCAGGCTGTATGCAGGGGATGGAAATTTACCAAGCCCGGGCCCGGATCGTGAAGTCGCTGGCGCACCCGTCGCGGCTGCTGATGGTGGACCTGCTGCGCGACGGCCCGCGGTGCGTCTGCGAGCTGCGCGAGGCGGTCGGCTCGGATCTCTCAACGGTTTCCAAGCACCTCGCCGTCTTGAGGCATGCCGGCATCGTGCAGGACGAGAAGCGTGGCCTGCAGGTGTTCTACACCCTGCGGTGCCCCTGCGTGACGGACTTCCTGGCGTGCGCGGAAAAGATCCTGCTGACGAACGCGAAGGACCACCTGCGCGTGGTGCGGCGGAGGGGCGCGGCATGAGCGGGGGGATGCGGCAGTCGGGCGGGGAAGATCTTCGTTTGGCTGGTGATGGCAACTTTGGAGTCTGAACTTGCCGGGTGTAGGGGTAGCGGGTTTCTGCGACCCCCCCCGGCTGCGAACACGCGTTCGCTCAGCGGAACAGCGAGGCGGGATTCATGACGAGGCGTTTATCGTCGCTCATCGCAAAGGGTATTGGCCTCCTTCTGCTCTGGGGCCTGGTGTACTGGAATCTGGAGCCATTCTCTGTCTGGCTGACGTATGGGGTGTTGGGCTTGCCCCGAGGGCAGCACTTGGCCGCCGCGCTTCAGTTCTTTGTGTTTGAGACGCCCAAGGTGTTGATGCTGCTTACCCTTATTGTGTTTGTCGTGGGCATTATCCGGTCGTTCTTCACCCCTGAGCGGACACGCCGGATACTGGCGGGCAAGCGCGAATCGGTGGGGAATGTTCTGGCGGCTTTACTGGGCATTGTGACGCCGTTCTGTTCCTGCTCGGCCGTACCGCTCTTTATCGGGTTTGTGACGGCAGGGATACCACTGGGGGTGACCCTCTCCTTCCTGATTTCAGCGCCCATGGTGAACGAAATCGCGCTGGTGCTGCTTTTTGGCATGTTCGGGTGGAAGGTGGCCGCCATCTATCTGGGTATGGGCCTGACCATCGCCATGGTGGCGGGCTGGATTATCGGTCGATTGAAAATGGAGCGGCATGTCGAGGACTGGGTTTATGCAACAGGATCAACGGCAGGCCTTGAAGATGAAAAACTCGACACCGCCGCACGTATCCAACTCGGGCGTGATGCCGTGCGGGATATTGTCGGTAAAGTGTGGCTTTACGTGATGATTGGCATCGGCGTGGGCGCTGGCATTCACCGGTATGTGCCCGCCAACGCCATGGCGTCATTCAT
>CAYOBW010000028.1:3559-39816 GCA_964402115.1 uncultured Victivallales bacterium | reverse complement strand
GTAGTCCATTTCCGTGCGCAGGACCGAGGCGGGGAGCAGGCCGAGGCCCAGGATGCGGTCCCAGGCCAGGTTGTACTTCTGGCTCCAGGTGCCGGGCCGGTCGAAGGCCAGCCGGTAGTGGTCGCCCTCGGCGGCTTCCTTCACCCACCGGGCCGCGTAGCTCTTCGCCAGCTCACGGTACTCGGCGGCCTGCGCGCGTTCGCCCCGGAGGTCACACAGCTTCGCGAAGGCGCCGAGGCCGCAGATGGCCTTCGCGCTCAGGTTGACGTTGTGCGCCAGGTGGCCGGCGAAGTCATCGGTACAGAGCTGGTTCTCGGGGTCGAACCCCTTCTCCTTCAGGTAGGCGGCCCACTGGCTCAGCTGCGGCCAGTACCGCACGGCGAAGTCGGCCTTGCCTTCCATCTGCGCGATGGCGCCAAAGAGGCACAGCAGATTGCCGCTTTCCTCGACGGGCATCTGGTTGTCTTCCGTGCGCTCGCCTCCGCCGTACCGCTGGCCGTTGGCGTGCGGGTACTGGCCCAGGTCATGCGGCGCGAAGGGAAATCTCCAGCGCGGCGAGGCGGCGTAGTTCATGAAGGGCACGAGGAAGGACTTGGCCAGCGTGGGGCCGAACAGCAGGAACTGCGGCGCCATGGGGTAGAACACGTCCGAGGTGCCGATGCAGCCGTTGGAGTGGTTTTCCTTGCAGAACGAGATGGGCTGGCCGTTGGCGTCCGCCACGAACTTCCCGGCCGCGAAGCACTGCCGGTATGCCAGGGCGCCGATCTGCGCATAGGATTCGCCGCCCGCGCGCGTGAGGTCGGCCAGCAGCTCGGCATCGAAGGCGGCGCAGCGGGCCGCCAGCGCGTCGTACTCCCGCGCGGAGGCCTTCAGCAGGTCCGCGGCTTCCCAGCCCTGGCCGCGCCAGTACGGGCGCAGGTTCTCCTTCATGTACTGAATCGAGTAGAGATCGTCGTAGGCGAGCATGAGCCAGCGCGAGACAGGCTGCGCGCCCACCGATCCGACCTTGACCTCGATCCCGAGTGCCAGATCGCGGCCGGGCCCTTCGGTCGGACCGGCCAGGGCCGAGACCCCGTCCGCGACGGGCGCCGCGACATAGAGGTAGCCCCAGTCAATGCGGATGTCGTCGCCGCGCTTGGCGAGCACGGGCTGCGCAACCGAGCCGGCTTTGAGGACGACGAGCCCGTCCACGGTCTCGCGACTCACCACGACCGGCTGCGTGCCCTCGTTCACGGCGAGCTCCGCGCTGGCGGTCAGCGTCACTTCGACGGCGTGGTCCTTCCCATCCGTGGCGCGAAAAGCGTACACGACGTAGGTGACCGGCCGCGACAGCACAGCCACGTCCTCCGGCAGCGCGGGCGTCATGAAGGTCAGCGTCAGGGCGACGCCGGCGCCTTCGAACGTGTAGACCGTGCGCGTGGGCAGGACGGTGACCGCGGTTTGCGTCAACGCGGGCTGGTCCGGCAGCCGCCGGCCCATGACGCGGAACTTCTGCCCGTCAACGGAAACCACGCTGTCGAGCCGGTGCGGCTTTCCGGTCCAGTGCACGGTGTCGGCGCCCGACAGCTGATCGGCGGGGGACCAGATGCTGAAGTACGGATCGCACGCCACCAGCGGCACCGCCGGCGGGCGCAGCGACGCACCCCAGGCCGAGGCAACCAGACCGATACACCCGCACACCGCCAAGCTCAACACCTTCATCGTCACCCCCTACTTGTGGATCGTTGCGCGGCATTCTGGCAGTCCCGCCACAGATGGCAAGCGCGAAAAGCCGTTCGGCGCCAAATGCGCGCGCCCGCCTCCGCTTGAGCGCTGCGCTCGGGACGCGCGGGGATTCCGCCGGCACGAGGGTCGGGCGCTGTCCCCGTCCGCCCTGCCAGAGGGCTCTCCAGCGCAATCGGCGACCTAGGCGTGACCGTCCAGCATTTCGCGCACCTTCCGGGCGAGTTGATCGCGAGTGACGGGTTTCGACAGAAAGTCCACGCCGGCATCCAGCACACCCTGGTGCGCGATAACGTTGACGGTGTAGCCGGACATGTAGAGGGATCGCAACCCGGGCCGTTGCTGCACCAGGCGATTGGCCAGCTCGCGCCCGCTGCACACCGGGAGCACGACGTCGGTTATCAGCAGCGCGATCGTGCCGGCGTAGCCGGCGGCCAGCTCCAGCGCCACAGCCGGGTCGGGCGCCGCCAGGACGGTGTAGCCCAGGGCCTTGAGAAACGCCTGCGTCGTCACGCGGATGGAATGCTCGTCCTCGACCAGGAGGATGGTCTCCGTGCCTCCGGGGCATGCGAGCGGATCCGGCGCAGCCGCCGGCAATGCCGCTTCGCCATGCCGCGGCAGGCAGATCCGGAATGTGGTCCCCTTGGCCGGTTCGCTGTCGACGTTCACGAAACCGTGGTTCTGCGTCACGATCCCGTACACGGTGGCCAGGCCCAACCCCGTGCCCATGCCAATCTCCTTCGTCGTGAAAAATAGAAGAAGCAGCTCGATTGCCGCAAAAGTCGGTTGGATTGAGAGTGTGGAACAGGCTTCCAGCCTGCATCTTCAGCAGGCATTGGGCGGGACGCCTGCACCACTTTGGGCAAATCCAACCGGGTTTTGCGGTAATAGCACCTTCTGGTGAACGAACAGGCTTTGCGTAAGCTATTTGCGCGCATGGACCTACAGCATAAACACCTACAGCCTACGGCCCTTTCCAGGTTCAGATCTCGCGCCCGATAGCCTGCGCCACGCGCCGCAGCTTCTCCATCATGCTCGCGAAGCGCGTCGGCGTCAGCGACTGGGCGCCATCCGACCACGCCTGGTGCGGATCGGGATGAACCTCGACCATGATGCCGTCCGCGCCCGCGGCAACGGCAGCCAGCGCCATGTCCTCGACGTATTCCCAGTGCCCCGTGCCGTGGCTGGGATCCACCACCACCGGCAGGTGCGTTTCACGCTTCAGGACGGTCACCGCGCTCAGGTCGAGGGTGTTGCGCGTGGAAGTCTCGAACGTGCGGATGCCGCGCTCGCACAGCACGACCTGCATGTTGCCCTGAGCCATGATGTACTCGGCGGACATGAGCCACTCGCGCACGGTGTTCGCCAGGCCGCGCTTGAGCAGGATCGGAACCCGTAACTGGCCGACGGCCTTCAGGAGGTCGAAGTTCTGCATGTTCCGGGCGCCGATCTGCAGCATGTCGGCATACGTGGACACCAGTGGCACGAGGGACTCCTTCATCACCTCCGTGTCGATCGGGAGGCCCGTGCGGGCCCGCGCCTCCGCCAACCACTTCAGGCCCTCTTCCTCGTGCCCTTGGAAGCTGTAGGGCGAGGTGCGCGGTTTGTAGGCGCCCCCGCGCAGCACAGCGGCTCCGCCCGCTTTCACGGCCGCCGCCGTTTCGCAGATTTGGTCGAGGCTCTCGACACTGCAAGGCCCCGCGATCACGGGAATCCGCGGTCCGCCGAAGACCGCGTGCTCGCCCACGCTCACGCGCGTCTTCTCCTTGTGCAGTTCCAGGCCGGCCAGCTTGTAGGGTTTCAGAATGGGAATCACGCGCTCGACGCCCGGCGCCGTCTCCAACTGCTGGAGGCGGGCTTTGCCCCGCTCGTCCCCGATCGCCCCAATGACGGTCCGCTCCACGCCATAGATCGGGTGCGATTTGTAACCCGCCGCCTCGATTTCCCGCATGACGTCATCGGCTTCGCGCCGCGACGCCCCCTGTTGCATGACAATCAGCATCGTCGCATCCTCCCACTTCCCCGAACCACCCATTCCCCCCCCGGCACATCCCGGCGGACACTGCATGGGCAATCACGATACCCCAACGCGGGCTCATGACGAAAGCACTCTTTTCGCATCACGGTAGCGCCTCAGTGAGGCAGGTGGGAGGGCGATAACGGCGGGGACCGCCGTCTCCACGCCTCGTCGCCTGCCCTCGCCATGGAGACGGCCGTCCCCGGCCGTTATGTGCTATGTAAGCCCCCTGCGTCCCGGAGGCGTCACGCATCACGCCTCCAGCGCCAGCGTGTCGGCGAGCGCGAGGTCCTGCTCGCACCACGGACGCTGGAAGCAGCCGTCGCAGTCGCCCGTGCAGCCGCTCAGATGCAGGTGCGTCTGCGGCGCAAGGTATTCGAAGCGCGCTTCGGCCAGTTCCCGGCACAGGTGCTCATAGACGGCCCGCGCAGGCACACCGTCGCAGAACTCGGCGATGACGTTCCGCTCCGCCAGGCGCGTGAACACCTGCCCGAGCACCGCCTCGACCGCAGCTTCTGTCAGCCGCGAGCTGTCCGGCAGCGGCCCGTACGTGTCGACGTAGTTCCAGCGCACGGGCAGCCCCTGCAGCCAGCGCTCGAAGAGCAGCCAGTCGTTGTCGGGGTCGCAATCCGGCTCCACGGGCGGATAGAGGTATCCGATCGCCGCCAGCGCGGCCCGGCTGCCATGCTGCCGGTAGGCCTGCACCCAGTCGGTCAGCTCGACCAGGATCCGGTTGGTCAACTCCGGATCGTGCGCGGGCAGGGTGTGGATCTCCTCGGCGCGCAGCCCCATGCGCCGCAGGCTCTGGTTCAACTCGTGATTCTGCCGTTTCAGTGTCTCGCGTGTCTGCATGCTGTGATCCTCCTTATGTCTAGAGGAAGCGCGCAGGGCGGTCGAATTCCCGAAAAAAGTGGAAAAAAAAGCAGCCGGCTTGACGCCTGCCGGCCGGCGACGTAGTATGCGGCCTGCTGTTTGGCGTGTAAGTGCAAACAGGAGTAGGAGTTCCACCATGCGACAACTGTCTATGATCCGATCTGCCCTGGCCCTTGTCATCGCCCTCGCACTGGGTGCCGGGGCCGGGCGCGCCGCCGAGGACATTCACGAGGCCGTGCGCACGGGCGATCTGGCGACAGTCAAGCGCCTGCTGAACGAGAATGCCCGGCAATACGCCAACGCCATTGCCGTGGGCGGCTCCACCCCCCTGCACTGGGCGGCCGCGTACCAGTCCGAGGATGCGGCCAAGCTCCTGCTGGCCAAGGGCGCCAACATTGACGCCGCGGCCGAGAACGGGTCCACCCCGCTGCACTGGGCGGCCAACAAGAACGCGCGCGACGTGGCGGAGCTGCTGCTGAGCCGGAAGGCCAAGGTGGACGCGCGTTCGAATGTCGGCTACACGCCCCTGCACTGGGCCGCCATCAACGACGCCGACGCGGTGGCCGAACTGCTGATCCGCAAGGGCGCCGCGGTGGATGCGCGCGCCACGAACGGCATGACCCCGCTGCACGCGGCCATGCGCAAACAGTCCCTGAAAGCGATCGCCATCCTCGTGCGCGCCGGTGCGGACCTGCAGCTCAAAGACAACGAGGGCACGACGCCGCTGGACTGGATCAACACACCCGCCCTCCGCACGCTTATGGACAAGTTGGTGTCCGAGCGGCGCGATCAGCGCGCGGTGGCCGAGAGCAAGAAGCCCCCGACCGTGACGCCCCCACCGCCCGCGCCCAAGGTACCCGACCCTGGCGTCGAGAAACCCCCTGCGGTCACCATTGCCGCCGTCACGCCCGCGCCCAAAGTCGAGACCGCGGTCAAACCCGTGCCGGAACCCAAGGCCGAACCGAAGCGGGAACCGAAGCGCGAGCCGAAGCGGGAGCCGAAGCCCGTGCCCCCGCCCGTCGTGAAGCAGCCCGAGAACCGCACGGTCACGTTCGACGACGGCTCGATCTACAGCGGCTTCTGGCTGGACGAGCGCATGCACGGCGAGGGCACGCTGACCCTGCCCGACGGTTCGCGCTACACCGGCGCCTGGCAGAACGGGGAGCGGCACGGCGCCGGCACGTTCACGTTCCGCGACGGCGAGAACTACAGCGGGCAGTGGGTGCAGGGCCAAATGCAGGGCAAGGGCGTCTACGCGTTTGCCGACGGCAACCGGATCGAGGGCGAGTGGCGCGCCAACAAACTGGTCAGCGGACAGGGCGCCTTCAGTTTCGCCAACGGCGACCGCTACGAGGGCGAGTGGCGGCAGGATCGCATGTGGGGACAGGGCACGTATACCGTCCGCGACGGCCAGCCGATCACGGGCCGCTGGGTGGACAACCGGCACGTCCAATCGGCGTCCGCCCCCGTCAATCCGGAAGGGGTTCCATGAACGAGAAGTACCCGTTTACCGAGATCGAACCGAAGTGGCAGGCCTACTGGGAGGAGCACGGTCTCTTCAAGTCCGACAACGCCGGCGCGGGGCCCAAGTACTACTGCCTGACGATGTTCCCCTACCCCTCCGGCACCATGCACGTCGGGCACGGGCGCAACTACATCATCGGCGACGTCGTCACACGCTACAAGACCATGCGCGGCTTCAACGTGCTGTCGCCCATGGGCTGGGACGCCTTCGGCCTGCCCGCGGAAAACGCCGCCAAGACCAAGGGCGTGCACCCCAAGACGTACACGCTCGGCAACATCGCCCACATGAAGCGCCAGATCAAGGACTGGGGCGTCGGCTACGACTGGTCCCGCGAGCTGGCCACCTGCCACCCCGACTACTACCGCTGGACGCAATGGGTCTTCCTCAAGCTCCACGAACGCGGGCTGGCCTACCAGAAGCTGGCGCCCGTGAACTGGTGCGAGCTGTGCACGACGCTGGCCAACGAGGAGGTGCTGGCCGACGGCACCTGCGAACGCTGCGGCCGCACGGTCGTGAAGAAGAACCTGAAGCAGTGGTTCTTCAAGATCACCGACTACGCCCAGAAGCTGCTCGACGACCTGGAGCTGCTGCAGCGCTGGCCGGAGAAGGTCCGCAACATGCAGGCCAACTGGATCGGCCGCTCGGAAGGCGCGCTGGCGACCTTCACCGTCGCGGAAACGGGCGATCCGTGCCCGATCTTCACGACGCGCCCCGACACGATCTACGGGGTGACGTTCATGGCCATCGCCCCGGAGCACCCCCTGCTGACCGCCCTGCTGCCCCGCTGCCCGCACGCCGCCGAGGTGCAGGCGTTCTGCCAGCGCCAGGCCCAGGTGTCCGCCGCCGACCGCACCAGCGACGCGACGGTGAAGGAGGGCGTGTTCACGGGCCTGCACGTGCGCAACCCGTTCAACGGCACGCTGGCGCCGCTGTGGGTGACGAACTACGTGCTGATGGAGTATGGCACCGGGGCGGTCATGGCCGTGCCCGCCCACGACCAGCGCGACTTCGAGTTCGCCCGCCGCTACGGCCTGCCGATCCGGGTCGTCATCCAGCCGCGCGACCGCACGCTCGACCCGGCCGCCCTGACGGAGGCCTACGTGGACGACGGCATGCTCGTCAACTCCGCGCCCTTCGACGGCCAGGACAACCGCGCGGCCATGGGCGCCATCACCGCCCACGCCCGCGCCGGCGGCTTCGGCGACACGAAAGTCACCTACCGGATTCGCGACTGGCTGATCAGCCGCCAGCGCTACTGGGGCGCGCCCATCCCCATCGTGCACTGCCCCGACTGCGGCGCCGTGCCGGTGCCCGAGCGCGACCTGCCCGTGCTGCTGCCGGAGGACGTGGACTTCGCGTCCGAGCGCGGCAACCCGCTGGCCCGCCACGCCGGCTTCGTCGACACGACGTGCCCGGCCTGCGGCAAACCCGCCCAGCGGGAAACCGACACCCTCGCGCAGTGGCTCTGCTCCTGCTGGTACTTCCTGCGCTACGTCAACCCGCGCTGCGCAACGCAGCCCTTCGTCAAGGAGGACGTGGACCGCTGGCTGCCCGTGGACCAGTACATCGGCGGCATCGAGCACGCCGTGCTGCACCTGCTCTACTCGCGCTTCATCGTCAAGGTGCTGCACGACGCCGGCTGTTGCGCGTTCCGCGAGCCCTTCGATGCGCTCTTCACGCAGGGCATGATCTGCAAACGCAGCGAGAAGGACGGGCAGCTCTACAAGATGTCGAAGTCGAAGGGCAACGTCGTCAGCCCGGACGAGCTCGTGCGCGAGTACGGAGCCGACACGCTGCGGCTCTACACGCTGTTCATCGGCCCGCCCGAGAAGGACGCGGAGTGGAACGACGCCGGCATCGAGGGCGCGTCCCGCTTCCTTCGGCGCCTCTGGCGGCGCGTCTACGAGCACCGCGACATCCTGGCCGCGGCCCGGGGCCTGCCCTGCGACCCGGCGGACATGAACGAGGCCGAGCGCGGATTGTACCGCAAGCTGCACGAGACGATCCAGACCGTGACCGCGGACATGGAGGGCGGCTTCCACTTCAACACGGCGATCGCCCAGATCATGGAGCTGAGCAACGCGCTCGACGCGTCGGGGCTGACCGCGGAAAGCCGCACGCCGCTCAAGGCCGTCTACCGGTCCGCCATCGAAAACACCGTGTTGCTGCTCTCGCCCTTCGCGCCGCACATGGCCGAGGAGCTGTGGGTGGCGCTCGGACACGCGCCCAGCATTCTCCGGGCGGCCTGGCCGACCGTGGACGAGCGGGCGCTGACCCGCGCCACCCTCGAAATCGTCATCCAGATCAACGGCAAGCTCCGCGGCCGGATCACGATCCCCGCCGGCCTGGACCAGGCGCAGCTCGAAGCCACGGTGCTGGCGGACGCCCAGGTCCAGCGCCATCTCGAGGGCAAGACGGTGCGCAAGATCATCGTCGTGCCTGGCAAGCTGGTCAACATCGCCGCGGCGTAGGCGCGGAGTCCCGATGAAACGCGACGACCGGAGCTGGCGACGGGCTGTGACGGCCATGCAGTCCGGCTGGCAGCGCCTGACGGTGGACGAACAGAAGGCCGCCGCCCTGACGGCCTTCCTGCTGTTCCTGGGCCTGCTGGCCCGCCTCTGGTACGGGGCTGCGGGGGCGCAGTAGCCGCGCGTAGTGCCTCAGTGACGCCGGGGGCACCTGGAACGTAACGGCCGGGGACGGCCGTCTCCATCGCGCGGGCAGGCGACGGAACGTGGAGACGGCGGTCTCCGCCGTTATGCCCCCCTGCGTCACTAAGGCATTACAGCCGCGCAGGCGTTCGCACTACGGCCGGAGACCTCCCGAAGGGCAGGACTCCAAACAACGTGCCCACGCAGGGATGAAATCCGTTCGGCCCAGGGCCAGCCAGGCGATCTGGCGAGCATGTCCCGTCAGCAACGGGGCGGCATGTCTCTCACCGCCCCGGCAGTTTGCGGCGGTATGCGTCCTTGCAGAGCCCGATCTTCGCGAACGGGATCTTCTCGAAGGTCGGCAGTTCCTTCAGCAGCCGCGCGTTGCGGCGCAGGGCGAAGTCCTGGCGGGCGGCGTCCGCAAAACCCAGATCCACGGGGTCGCTCTTGGTGCCGGAGAGGCTGGTGAAGCCCTTGATTTCCACGGCCCTTGCCACCCCGCTCGTCGCGCCGGTCGTGTTGACCGCCAGGTTGTCGGCAAGTTCGCACTTGGCCAGCAGCTTCTTCACGTTGCCGTCGAAATCGCACACCTGCCGGGCACAATCGACGAAGACATTGCGGCGGACCGGGTTGTTGAGCGGCTCGCGCGGGTCCTCGCCCATGATCGCTGCCAGCCGCGGGTACTTTACGCTCCAGGGGGGCTTGGTATAGTCGAGCCGGTCGGCCTTGGCCTCCAGGCTCCAGCTCGAATCGCCCGGATCGTTCCACTGCTTCCAGGTCATGCCGCGCGCGTCGATGTGCAGGCCGATGGGGCAATCCACCACCAGGTTGTTCAGCACGGGATTCTCGCGACCGCCGCCGATCATGATCGCACGGCCCGCCCGGTAGAACACGTTGCCCTCGATCGTGTCGCCGCAGTCGCAGTCGTCGAGGTACACGCCCATGGTGTTCACGTGCTTCGCCTCGCCGCCGCCGAGGTCGTGAATGTAGTTGTGACGCAGCACGTTGCCCTGGCTCGTCCAGTCGCGGCCCGTGTAGAACGCGCCCGCGTCGCCGGTCTCCAGCACCACGCGGTAGATCTCGTTGAGCTCGAAAAGGTGCTCGTTGCCGCCGTACAGCACCGCGTTGTGCGGCGCGTCGTGGATGCAGTTGTTGCGCACAACCTGCCCGCAGCCGTTGACGCCGATCCCCGGCGCGTAGGTGCGCTGGAAGAGGCCGTAGTGGTGGATGTGGTTGTTCACCGCCAGGTTGTTGGCGGGCGTCAGGGTCTTGCGGTCGCCGCCGTTGAGCGCGAGGCCGCCCCGGCCGAGGTTGAACACATCGCAGGAGCGCACCGTGTTCGCCATGCCATCCACCACGATGCCGCTGCCGGCCAGGTTCGCCACCACGCAGCCGGCGAGCTCCACGTGCTCCGCATTCCGCAGGACGATGCCGTCCCCATGACCGTACCCGAAGTCCAGCGCAACCAGCCGCAGGTGTTTCGCGCCGTTCACCTTCACCAGCGGCTGGGTCAGGGTGGCCAGCGTGAGCGCCGCATCGTCCAGCGCGCCCGCAGGGTGGAAGTAGAGGAGCTTGCGCGCGCGGTCCAGGTACCACTCGCCCGGCGCGTCCAGCTCCTCGAGCGCATTCAGCGCGAAGAACCGGCGCTTGGAGGCGCCCCACGTGCCGCCGGCGATCCCGTAGCCATGCGGCGCCGCCAGCGCAATAACCTTCTGCTCCTTGTCGTACGCGGCGACGCGGATGACTTCGTCGCTCCAGTCGTGCGTCCAGTAGCCCAGCAGCCAGACGCCCTCCTCCAGGTTCCAGCGCGCGGGGCGCGGATCGTCGAACGCGAAGGCGCCCGGGTGCGCCTTGCGCTGCGCGGGGTCCGTCGCCTCCGCCCGGGGCAGGCCCGTGTCGACCGCCTTGGAGAAACCCGCCCAGCCGGCCTCCGGCGCGCCGGCGTTGGGCCAGCGGGCAAGCGTCATGGGCTGGCCGTTAACGTAAAGCCAGGGCGCCGCCGGCGCCCCTTGGTACGCGGTCCTGAAGGCCTCGAACGCGCCCGGCACTTTGGCCGCGAGGTCACAAACCCGCACGTTTCCGCGCACCGCCGGATCGAGCCGCGACAACACGGCCGCGTCGGTAACAGGTTTGAACGCGGCTGGCTCCAACGCAACTCCGCCCCGGATATGCGCCTGGCCGCTCTGCTCCGCGCGATACACGACCGGGGCCCCGGCCGTGCCGCCGTCCTCGGCCGTCAATTCAAAGGAAGCCTCCAGGCGGTAGACGCCCGGCCCCACATGCACCGTCACCGCTTCGCCGCCCGGCAGCGTCCCCGCCTTGCGCGCCGCGCGAATGCTGTCCCGCGCCTGCGTCAGCGTCTGGTAGGGCCTGTGCCTGCCACCGTCACCGCCCGTTCCCGCCTCCGCGGCCACATACACATCCGATCCCGCGCAAGCGCACGAAACCAGCCCCAGTGCCAACCCTGCCGTCAACTTCATCGCCAGCCCCCCTGCTCATACCGTGTGGCGGGAAGGTGCCAGAGTCTGCCCGTGAACGCAAGCGCGGCGCCTCTGCCGCCTTGACCAAACGTCCGGCCCGGTTGTAGGGTGACGGCATGGGTTCACACACGGCACGGTCGACGGCGGCCTTCCTGGGGTTGAGCCGGGGGATGGCCGGGCTGCTGGCCACGGTCGTCCTCGTCGGCATGGGCGAGCGCATGGCGGAGCGGTTCCTGCCCATCTACCTGCTGGCCATCGGCGGCGGCGCGCTCTCCGTGGGCCTGCTCAACGGGCTCGACAACCTCCTGTCGGCGCTCTACGCGTTCCCCGGCGGCTACCTTTCCGATCGCCTTGGCACGCGGCGCGCCCTCCTGATCTTCAACCTCCTGGCCATGTTCGGCTTCCTGGTCGTGATCCTGATCCCCACGTGGCAGGCGGTGATCGCGGGCTCGTTCTTCTTCCTGTCATGGACGGCGATTTCGCTCCCGGCCACGATGGACCTCGTCGCGCGCCTGCTGCCGCGGCACAAGCGCACGATGGGCGTCTCCATGCACTCGCTCGTGCGACGGATCCCGATGGCGCTGGGGCCCCTGCTGGGCGGCACGCTGATCGGCGTCTGGGGCGAAGCCCTGGGCGTGCGCCTGGCCTTCGCGGGCGCGTTCGCACTGGCGGGCGTGGCGCTGGTGCTCCAGCAGCGGCTCATCCCCGCCGAAGCGCCGGGGGCGGGGGGGCGGCCGGCGGCGGAGCGCAACCCGCTGCGCCTGCTGCGCGAGATGCCGGCGTCGCTGCGGCGGTTGCTGATCTCCGATATCCTCGTGCGGTTCTGCGAGCAGATCCCCTATGCCTTTGTCGTCATCTGGGCCATGAAGAGCGTCGCGCAGCCTGTCACGGCATTCCAATTCGGCGTGCTGACAACGATCGAGATGGCGACCGCCGTACTCGTGTACATCCCGGTGGCCTGGCTGGCGGACCGCACCACGAAGAAGCCCTTCGTGGCGCTGACGTTCGTGTTCTTCACGCTCTTCCCGCTGTCCCTGCTCTTCTGCCACTCCTTCCCCGCGCTGGCTGCAGCCTTCGTGCTGAGGGGCCTGAAGGAGTTCGGCGAACCGACGCGCAAGGCGCTGATCATGGACCTTGCCCCGGAGGGTCGCAAGGCCGCCATGTTCGGGCTGTACTACCTGCTGCGCGACGTGGTGGTCTCCGTGGCGGCCTTCGGCGGGGCGTGGCTTTGGATCGTCAGCCCCGCCGCCAACTTCCTGACGGCCTTCGGCTTCGGCCTCGCCGGCACCGCGTGGTTCATCCTCTTCGGCCGCGACGAGTCCGCGCCGGCCGTCCGCACCCACTCCCACACTTAACAAAGTGTGGGAGTCGCCTCCCGACCTTGCGTTCGGGCGGCATTCTGGTAACGTACGGACTGGGCGGACGGTGAGCGTCCGGCCACACACGGGTGAAAACCATGCCGTCTACTCCGCAGCCTCAACGCGTCGTCGCCATCGTCGGCCGCCCCAACGTCGGCAAGTCCGCGATCTTCAACCGGATCGCGAATCGCCGCGTGGCCATCGTGCACGCCGAAAGCGGCGTGACCCGCGACCGCCTGATCCGCGAGGTGAGCTGGCAGGACCAGCGCTTCGACCTGATCGACACCGGCGGGCTCGGCAACGTGGACGCGACAGGCACTTCCGCCATCGAAGCGGGAGTCCGGACCCAGGTGGAAGCCGCCCTGGACGACGCCACGGTGGCCCTGCTGGTGGTGGATATCGAAACCGGCCTGCACCCGCTCGACGCCGGCGTCGCCACCCTCCTGCGCAAGCGGAACTGCCGCACGTTCGTCGTGGCCAACAAGGCCGATAACGAAGGCCGCGAAGCGGGCGCCGACGACTTCGCTTCGCTGAACTTCCCGATCTTTGCCGTATCGGCCCTGCATGACCGCGGCTTCGGGCCGCTGCTGGACGCCGTGCTGGCGGCGCTGCCGCCCGGCGAGAACCGGTCCACCACCAAGCCGCTGCGCGTGGCCGTCGTCGGCAGGCCCAACGTCGGCAAGTCCTCCTACATCAACCGCCTGCTGCACAGCGACCGGGTGATCGTGTCCCCCATTCCCGGCACGACGCGCGACAGCATCGACATCCCCTTCACCGTGGGCAGCGGCCCGCAGGCCCGCCACTACCTGCTGATCGACACCGCCGGCATGCGCCACGTGGGGAAGATCGACAGCGCCGTGGAGCGCTTCAGCCACTTCCGCGCCGAACGCACGGTCCGCGAAGCGGACGTCATCGTCCTCATGCTCAGCGCCGAGGACGGCCCGACCGCGCACGACAAGAAGATCGCCGCCCTGATCCAGGAGCACGGCAAGGGCTGCCTCATGCTCATGAACAAATGGGACACGCAGCATCTGCGCCTGCACGACGCGGAGAAGGCGGCCCGCCAGTCGATCCCTTTCATGAAGCACTGCCCGCTGCTCTTCATCTCCGCCAAGACCGGCCACAACGTGCGGCGCAGCATCGAGACCATCGACCTCGTGGCCGCGCAGGTGTCAAGCACCCTGCCCACCGGCATCCTGAACCGCGTCGTGCTCGACGCGTGCCAGCGCGTGCATCCCCCCATGGTGGACGGCCGGCGGCTCAAGATCTACTACGCCACACAGTCCGGCGTCGAACCGGTGCGCATCCGGCTGTTCGTCAACCACCCGCACCGGCTCGTGCCGGCCTACCGCGAGTACCTCCTGCGCAGCATCCGCACGCGCTTTGGCCTCGAAGGGGCGCCCGTCATCCTCGACCTGCGCTCGCACCACGGCAAGGAGGGGAAGGACGGCAAGCAGGCCGGCCCGCCGGCGGACGAAGCGGAGGAGAGGCGGGAAGACAGGGTGGCACCACGAGGCAGCAGGGACAGGCAAGGGGCGCGGGGAACACGGGGCCGCGGGTGAACACGGGCAAAGCTCGCAGCATCGTCCTGCTTGCGCTGCTGGTTGCGCTTGGGTGGGTGACCGGGTCCCTGGCGGCCGGCAAGCCCGCGCTGCCTCCCCTCGCAACCCCCGTGCTGTTCAATACCGCCGCGGCCGACCGGATTCTCGCGGGCCTGCAGGTCTTCCCGCCGGATAATCCCTGGAACGAGGATGTCTCGAAGCTCCCCGTCCTCAAGAACTCGAAGGAGATGATTGCGGCGATCGGGGCCGACAAGAAACTGGCCTACAACCTGGACATGGCATTCGTCCTGGTGCCCGCGAACCAGCGGCGGGTTCCCCTCCGGATCCTCGCGTATCCCGGAGAGTCGGACCCGGGCCCGTTCCCGATTCCGGACAACGCCCCGGTCGAGAACTGGCCGCTGGACGGGCGTCCGCTGGCGGTGGCGCAGCAGGCGCAGGAGCAAGGCGACCGGCACGTGATCGTCGTCGATCCAACGAACCGGCGACTGTACGAAATGTACCAGGGGCGGAAGAGCGAGACGGGGTGGGAGTGTGCCTGTTCGGCCGTGTTCGACCTGGCATCGAACAAACTCCGACCCGCTGGGTGGACCTCGTCAGATGCAGCCGGGCTCCCGATCTTCCCCGCCATCATTCGCTTTGACGAAGTCGAACGCGGCATGGTGGAACATGCGATGCGGTTCACCGTGCGCAACACGCGCCGGGCGTATGTCTATCCCGCCACGCACTTCGCGAGCAGGAAGGTCGATCCGAATCTGCCCCGGATGGGCGAACGGTTCCGTCTCCGCGCGAGCTTCGACACGGCCGGGTTCTCGCCACATGCCCGGGCCATCCTCAAGGGCTTGAAGAAGTACGGCATGTTCGTGGCCGACAACGGGGGTGACTGGCGGCTGTCGGTTGCGCCCGATGCGCGCATCAAGGGGTTGGATGAACTCGGGAGACTGAAGGGTTCGGACTTCGAGGTGGTTGCGACCACGGGGCCCCGCGAGGGCCGATGATCCAGGGAATGTCAACGCTCAACGCGAAACGCTCAAGTCGCGGGGCCGTAACGGCGGAGACCGCCGTCTCCAGGCCGGCGGTCGCCCGTGCCGCCTGATCGCGACACCATCCCGCAGGGGGGCGCCAGGCGAAAAGGCCGCCCACCCTCCACCTCCCACCATTTCCCGGGACACCGGGACGGCCCGGGAGGGCCATCCCACGCAGGACGGTGCTCCTGCGCCGTCCACTGACCAACCGCAGGACGTGGGCCGGATATCCGTCGTCGTGTACGCCATGGAGCTGGCGCCGGCCCTTGCGCCGCAGGCTTCGGAAAGACGGGGCGCAACGCAACCGCCCAGGTACCAGGTGCCAGGGTCCACGCGAAACCGGATCCACGCTCCTCCCCCAGCCGGCAAAATCCCGTCTTGTCTGTCAAACCCTGCCGCTGCTAACGTGTGGGTGAAGGAGCGGAAGGCGATGGTTCACACCCAGTCACAACGGGAACTGTCCGCGTGGAAAGCGGCCGAGGTATATGGCTGCGACATGCAGCAGCTTGAAGCCAATCTCGCCCGCACGCCCCGGGAACGTATCCGTCGGCACGCGCGTTGCCTGGAAACAGCAGTCATGCTCCGGAAAGCCATGAAAGAACGCCATGCCCGATCTTGAAGGTTTGCTGCAGCGTCTCAACGACGGCCATGTCGAGTTCGTTGTCGTTGGCGGCTTCGCCGCCGTGGCTCACGGCTGCCCTCTTCTCACGATGGATGTCGACATCTGCTGCAACTTCACACCCGCGAACCTTCTGCGTTTGCAGGCGGCGCTTGCCGACCTGCATCCGGTTCATCGCATGACTCCGCGGAAACTGCCGCTGGCGTTGACCGAGGAGTCATGCCGGGTGCTGAAGAATCTGTACCTGGAGACCGACTACGGACAACTGGACTGCCTGGGGTCGGTTACGGGTATCGGCGATTTCAAGGCGGCAAGAGACGAGAGCGTCGAGGTGCAAACATCGGCTGGTCCGTGTCGCGTTCTCTCTCTGCGCGCCTTGATCCGGGCCAAGGAGGCTATGGGTCGTCCGCGGGATAGGGAGACCGTCGTCTACCTGAAGGCACTCGAGGAAAGACAGGGCATGTGACGCCTGTCTTTCAGAGGAAGCGAATGTTAAGACCTGACACATCCTCTGCATTGTCCACGGCCATACACGCGAGAGAACGGCGGGGGCAGCCGGCAGCGCCGGATACATCCGCCGGCCGCCGGTAATCGGTTGACAGCGAAATGCAGAAACCTTCAGTTCAACTCGCGAGAATGCGCGGCAGATGGCGCAATTCTTCGTTACTTTCGGGTTCGATAGCGACGGTGTGGGCGACTTCCTCGCGAAGAAGTTGAGCGCTCGACGTGGCGCCGCGCATGTGAGGCGCAATCGTGGAGGGCTACTCCCGTTTCCAGGTTGAACGTCACTTCGGCGGCAGGACCTGGAATTCCCAGATGGTCGGGGCGAAGGTGGCTTCGAGGATGTTGAGTCGCACGTAGCGGGCGGTGACCGGGGGGAAGCCGGTTTCGAACGCCTTGCCGGCCTTCCCGCCCTGGTGGATGGTCTGCCAGTCCGCGGCTTCGGCGTCCCGCGCCTGCAGTTCGAAACGCGCGATGCGGGGCTCCAGTTCGCGAATGACCAGGCGGCCAAGCTGTGTCGGCGCCAGCAGATCCACCTCCAGCCAGCAGGCGCGTGTGTCGTCGGAGGTGGCCCAGCGCGTCTCGCCGTCGTCATCCACGGCCTTGTCAGCGCCAAAGCACGTCCCTCCCGGATGCACATTCGACGCCTTGGCCGGCTTGTGCGCCGTCGCGGCGCCCGTCGCCCACCCGGCATCGAGCGGGCAGAGATGCAGCCCCAGCTCGGCCAGCGCCGGGCATCCCTGGGCCCGCTCCACGACCAGCCGCACCTGCGCGGCCGTCGTGCGCGGCACCTTCAGCAGGTTCTTGTGCCCGATCACCGTGCCGCGGGCGAGCGTCTGCCACCGGTCGCCCACGCGCGCTTCGACGCGGTAGGCCTGCACGCGCTCGCCGAGCGCAATGGCCTCCTGCACGCGAACCACGTTGAACGTGCGGGCCGCGCCAAGGTCCACCGTCACGCACGCCTGCGTCACGCCGTCGTCCGTCGCCCAGTACGTGTCGGGATCGCCGTCCAGCAACCGCGCCGGCCCATAGCTCCGCGGATCCGCCCCGCGCACAGCTTCGGCCGTGAGCCGCGCACCCGCCGCGAGGTTGGTCACGAACGTCTGGTCCAGCACGGCGCGGAACTCGCGCAGCCTCGCCACGTCGGCGTCGGCGATGAGCCCGCGCCGGTCCGGCGGCACGTTCAGCAGCAGCACGCTGTTGCGACCCACGGACTTGAAGTAGATGTCGAGCAGCTGTTCGAGCGCCTTGACCCTGCCGTCCTCGGCCCCGTGGTAGAACCAGCCGGGGCGGATCGAAACATCGCACTCCGCGGGATACCACACCTTACCGCCCGTGGCGGTCTGCCGGCCGTGCCGCGCGGCCTGCACGCTCGACTCGCCGACCCGCGCGACGCCGGACTCGTTCCCGACCCAGCGCACGTCGGGCCCGCAGATGGCGACCACGGCCCGCGGATTCCGCTCGTAGATCGTGCGGTAGTACCGCGCCCAGTCGTACTCCTGCCGCTTGCCGTTCGGGCCCTCGCCGCAGGCGCCGTCGAACCACACCTCGTCCACGACGCCGTACTGCGACAGGAGCTCGGTGAGCTGCTTGCAGAAGTAGTCGTTGTAGGCCGGAGAGTCGCCGTACACGGCCTGGTTGCGATCCCAGGGCGAGAGGTAGAGGCCGATCTTCAGCCCCTCCGCGCGGCAGGCGTCGGTGAACAGCCTGACGACGTCGCCCTTGCCGGCGAGCCACGGGCTCTGCTGGACGCTGTGCGTCGTTTGAGCCGAGGGCCAGAGGCAGAAGCCGTCATGGTGCTTGGCCGTCAGGATCAGCAGCTTGAAGCCGGCTTCCCGCGCCATGCGCGCCCACTGGCGGGCATCCAGCGCCGAGGGGTTGAACAGCGTTTCGGCCTCTTTCCCGTCGCCCCACTCGCGATCGGTGAACGTGTTCACGCCGAAGTGGAGGAACATGGTCAGCTCGAGGCGCTGCCAGGCGAGTTGCTGCGAGGTGGGCACGGGCAGCACGGGGGCTGGAGGCGGGGGCGCGACCGCCCCCGCCTGGAACCCGAGCCCGCACGAGGCCGCGACAACGGCCACTCCCCGCATCCGCATGCCGCCCCCTTCGGTCCTCACGCCTTCGGCGCGTCTTCCTGCAGCTTCACCGGCTCGAACTTCGGCGCCAGCAGGTGGTGCAGCACGAAGGCCACCACGTAAGCGAATGCCAGCACGTGCAGCAGGTGTGTGTAGGCGGCGGTCTCGTTGCCGAGCGCCTTGAACTTGTCGAGCACCTTCCCGCAGTAGATCGGGAAGAGGAACCCGCCCGCCGAACCGGCCATGCCGCCGATGCCGATGACCGACGCCACCGCCCGCTTCGGGAACATGTCGGAGACGGTGGTGTAGAGGTTGGCGGACCAGGCCTGGTGCGCGGACCCGGCCAGCGCGATCAGCAGCACGGCCGGCCAGACGCTGAACTTCGTGGCCCAGAACACCGGCAAGACGCACAGCGCGAAGACAATCATCCCGGTCTTGCGGGCGCGGGTCACCGACCAGCCCCGCTTCGTCATGAAGCCGGTGATCCAGCCGCCGAAGATGCTGAGCACCGTGACGATGGCGTAGATCGTGACGAGATGCACCCAGCTCTTCTTGATGTCGAGGTGATAGGCCTTTTTGAAGAAGTCCGGCAGCCAGATCAGGAAGAACCACCAGACCGGATCCGTCAGGAACTTGCCGACGATGAAAGACCAGGTCTGCCGATGGCGCAACAGGCCCAGCCAGGACACCCGCGAGTTGTTCTCGCCCTCGCCATCGCTGTTGATGAGATCCATCTCCGCCGGCGACACGTACTTGCTCTTGCCCGGCACATCGTAGAAGGGGAACCAGAGGAACAGCCACAGGAAGCCGAGGATACCGGCCGTGATGAACGTGGACTGCCAGCCGAACTTGAAGGCCATCCAGGGGATGATGGCCGGCGCGATCAGCGCGCCCGCATTGGTGCCGGCGTTGAAGATGCTGGTGGCGAACGCCCGCTCGCGCTTCGGGAACCACAGCGCGGTGGCCTTGACCGCCGACGGGAAGTTGCCGGCTTCGCCGAGGCCGAGCGCGACGCGGGCGCCGATGAAGCCCCCGACGCTGCCCACGAGCGCGTGCGCCGCCGCCGAAACGCTCCACGCCGCGATGGAGACGGCATACCCGATCTTCGTGCCGAACCGGTCCACGAACCAGCCAAAGCCGAGGAGACCCATGCCGTAGGAAAGCTGGAAGGCGGAGTTGACCCAACCGAACTGCTCGTTGGTCCAGCCGATCTCCTTGTCGAGGATCTCCTTCAACAGCGACAGGATCTGCCGGTCAATGTAGTTGATCGTGGTGGCCAGCAGCAGCAGCGAGCAGATCACCCAGCGGTAGTTGCTCATGCGGCCTTTGTCGGCAGGGGCGTTTACCATCTCTTCTCCTTCCGGCGCCTGCGCGCCTTAATGCCACTCGATTTGCGCGGCGCACGCGCGCACGTAACGTTCCCAGGCCGCGCGATCCGGGAAGTCGAGACCCTTGGACCAGCCCGCGCCCGTGTAGTAGACCAGCGGCTGCCGGACGGGGGCTTTCACGAGAATCAGCAGGTCGTCGGCGGTCCGGACGAGGTCCACGACCTGGGCGGGATTCACGAGCACGGCGCAGCCCATCTGCCCCTGGCCCGGCAGCGCCGGCTCCCAGTAGCTCAGCACGCCGAGCGCCTTGTCCTCAAGCGCCTCCACCGTCCCCTTCCGCAGACTGATGCCGATGCCGACCACGAGCTCCGCCGAGTCATCGCTTTCGAAGCGGGACTCCACGCGATTCAGGTTCGTGCCCATAGGCAGCGTGATGCGCCGCGTCTCGGAGACCTTGCGCGTGCCGGCCTGCCACGGGGCGTAGGCGAGTTCCAGCACGATGCGCTCCGGCGGATTCTCGAGCACGCGCTGCGACTGCCAGACGCCCGACGTCCACAGCTTCCCGCCGTCCCAGACGCCCAGCCCGCCGCACCCGCGCGCAAAGCCGACCTTGTAGCCGTCCAAACCCTCGCCGTGATCCTTGTGGTAGGCGCCGCTCTTGTACCACTTGTCGACCACGGGATGGCGCACGGACTTTACCCACACATCCACGCCGCTGCCGGCGGGTTCCTTGGACGCGGCCAGCGCGGGCCCGTACACGCGGAAGGCGATGCGGTCGTTCTCCCACGCCACGTCGTCCAGGCGTTCGGGCACGAAGCGCCCAAACGCGCGGGGCCCGGGCGGCGGACCGCCGGCGGTGGCGGGCGCCGCCACGACGGGGGGCGTGCGCCCAAGCAGCTTGAGCAGTTGCTCGCCCGCGAGCAGGAACGCGCCGACGCCGTACTCCTGCGTGTCGTCCGGGGTCAGTGCGGCTGGCCGGTCGCCGATGCGCTGCACGTAGCCCAGTTTCCCGGACGGCTGGACGCAGCGCCCCAGCGCGCTCCAGGCCTTCAGTACAACGGGCTCGAACGTGGCGCGGTCCAGCAAGCCCTCGTTCACGCCCCACGCCAGGGAGAAGCAGAAGAAGCCGCTGCCGCTGGCCTCGCCCAGCGGGCACGAACCGGGATCGAGGAGGCTGGCCCGCCAGAGGCCATCCGCCGGCTGGATGCCGGCCAGCTTCTTGGCCATGGCGCGGAACTGCGCGACATAGCGCGGGCGCGCGGGATCCTGCGGCGGCAGGTACTGGAGCACGCGGGCCAGCCCGCCCATGACCCACCCGTTGCCGCGGCTCCAGAACACCCTGCTGCCGTTGGGCTCGCGCATGGGGAAGAAACGCTTATCGCGGTAGAAGAGATGCTCCTCCGGGTCGTAGAGGAACTCGGAGGTATCCCACCACATCTTGTGCATGAGGTCGATGTAGGCGCGCTCGCCCGTGACGGCGGAGAGCCGCACCATGGCGGGCGGGGCCATGTAAAGGGCGTCGCACCACCACCAGTCCTCGCGCCCGGGCTTGGGATTGGCCACGAGGAAATCGAACCCCTTGCGCAGGGCGGCCAGCCGGGCGGGCACGGCGGAGAGCTGGTAAAGTTCGGCGTAAGTCTGGCCCACGCAATGATCATCGGCGTGGCGCGGGCGGCGGCCCAACTGCCAGGCGTTCGTTGCGCACAAGCCCACGGCCGCATCGTAGTAAGCCGCGCTCCCGGTGGTCCGGTAGGCCGCCATGACGCCCGTCAGCAGCGCGCCGCGCACCCAGTCGGTGCTGGCCCGCCAGCCCCCGTTCGTGCGCAGTTGGCCCAGCTGCCAGTCCGCCACCTGCCGCACCAGAGCCAGCGTGTTCGAGGCGTTCACCCCGTCACCCGTCTCCGCCCGCGCCAGGCCCCCCAACACCAGGCCAGCCGCCAACACCGAGCCCATCGTTCCGCTTCTGCGCATGCCACGCCTCCGCTAATCGTCGAACCGCATGAACCGCGTCAACCGCGCGCCCCGCAACGGTGGCGAACACTACCACCACCCCGCCGGGGAATCCACCGGAATGTTTTCGTTCTCCGCGTGTAACCGCAGCCGCCGCTTTTTCGTATACTCCTGCGTAACCGGACGCTACCTTTACAACTCACAACAAAGGAGAGAACCATGTCACGCAGATTGCCGTCCCTCGCCCTGATCGCCGCCCTGGCCGCCGGACTCGCCTTGCCGGGCCGCGCCGGGGACTTCGACAAGCAGATCGTCCCGTCCGACGCCACGTGGGTTGCCCATGCCAACCTCGTCAAACTGCGCGAGTCAACGGTCGGTCGTTTCCTGCTGAACCGCCTGAGCGGCGAGGAAGCCAACCGCCAGTTCGCCGCCTTCAAGGCGATCTTCCAGTTCGACCCGCGCCAGGATCTCTCCGCCATTACCGTGTTCGGCACGGCCGCCGGCGAGGAAAACAGCGTGGCGCTCCTGCGCGGCCGGTTCAACACCGCCCAGCTGATCACGCTGGTCCAGGCCAACCCGCAGTTCAAGAGCGTCGCCCACGGCAACGACCAGATCCTCTCCTGGGTGGACGAGAAGAACACCGCGTGCGGCAAGCGCACGTATGGCTGCGTTGCCGCCGCGGACCTGCTGATCCTCGGCCAGAAGGCTGAAACGGTCGCGCACGCCCTCGACGTCATCGACGGCGCCACGCCCAACGCGCAGGCGAACACCACCCTGCCCGGGCTCGAGCGCGCCACCAGCGCCACGTTCTTCCTGGCCTCCGCGGACATGGCGCGCATGCCGGCGCTGGACCCGAACGCCGCCCTGCTCAAGCAGAACAAGTCCGTCCTGCTGACGCTGGGCGAGCAGGGCGCCGACATGCAGGGGCTGCTCCTGATGGTGGCGCCGGATGCCGAGACGGCGAAGACCGTGCGCGCCGCCGCCCAGGGCATCGCCGCCCTTGTAACCCTGCAGGGGCCGCAGAATCCGCTGGGCGCGCGCCTGGCGAGCGCCATCCAGTTCGGCGGCGAGGGTGACCAGGTCGAAATCAAGATGAGTTGCCCGGCCGCCGAGATCGCCACGCTGCTGGAGGCCGAGGCGCTTAAGAAGGAACAGGCCGCCAAGGCCGCCGCAGCAGCCGTGCCCGCGGCGCCCTGACGCAGCCGTGCCGGGGGTCTGCCATGCTGGTCACCATGCCAGAGCCGGCCGACGGGGAACTCGCCGCGCGCACGCAGGCGGGTTCCCTGTCCGCTTTCGAAGAGCTGGTGAGGCGCTACGAGCGCCGGCTGCTGGGGTACCTGCAGGCGCGCGTAGGCAACGTGCATGACGCCGAGGATCTCACACAGCGGGCCTTCATCAACGCCTATCGCGGCCTGGCGTCATACGACACGCGCCGGCCGTTCGCGGCCTGGCTGTTCACGATCGCACGCCGGCTGGCCATCGATCATCACCGGGCGCGGCGCCCGACCGAACCGCTGCGCGACGACTGGCTGGACCACCGTGACCCCGCGCGCGCGGCCGCGGCTGCCGACCTGAGCGCGCGGCTCTGGACGCTGGCGCGCCAGACGCTGACAGGCAACCAGTTCACGGCGCTCTGGCTCAACACCGCGGCGCAGCTGGACGTGAAGGCGACGGCACGCACCATGGGCAAGAGCGAGACCCACGTCAAAGTCCTTCTTTTTCGCGCGCGGCGCTGCCTCGGGCGGCGCCTCGCGCAGGAACCCGATACGCGGCAGTGGCTGATGGATGAGCTGCCCGACGCGCACCGGGGCATGTCCGAAACCGAATCGGCGCTTTCACGTCCGCACCAGGAGCTATCCCATGCACTGCTGGCTGACTAACTGGCGTTTCTCCCGCGCGCTGGCCGCCCACGCGGCCCTGCCCGCAAAGGTACAGCGACACCTCGCCGCCTGCCCGGCCTGCCGGGCGGACTGGCAGTTGCAGGCCCGGCTGACGGCGGGACTGGCAGCCGACGAACCCGCCGTCGACGCACGCCGTCTCGACGCCCTGCGCGCAGGCGTGCTGGCCGCCGTGGCGTCAGCCGGTTCCGCGGAGCCGGCGCCCGCACGGCCCGTCATTTCGTTCGCACGCCCCGCCTGGGGCATCGCCGCGCTGGCCGCGGCAGCCGTGGCCATCCTGTTGCTTCTGCCTCCCACGCCTCCCACGCAGCCGCCTGCCCCTGCGGCCCCCTCCCAAGACTGGTTGGCCGATGGCGGCGCCGCCGCACAGGCGGCAACCGTGTTGCTGACCCGGACCGTGCCGGCGGGGGTGCAGGCGCCGCTCGATACCGAGCTGCAGCGGCTGCAGGAAGACGCCCGCAGCGCCGCCGCGTTCCTGTGCGCCTGCCTGGAGTAGAACGAGGTCGTCAATTCCCTGCTTTTCGCGCGGCGGATAATCTGGCATTCTCTGCCTCCTACCGGCGCAAACGATACCGCCGGAGGAGGAGACAGACATGATGATCGAGCAGATCAAGGCGGCGGTCCGCGACGTTCCCGATTTTCCGAAGCCGGGCATCCTTTTCAAGGATATCACGCCCATCCTGGCCGATCCGGCGCTGTTCGCGGCCAGCGTGGAGCTGTTCGCGGGGCGGCACCGGAACAGCGGCATCACGAAGGTGGCGGCTATCGACGCGCGTGGCTTCCTCTTCGGCGCGGCCGTGGCAGCCAGCCTCCACGCGGGCATCGTCCCCATCCGCAAGCAGGGCAAGCTCCCGTGGCGCACGTACGCGGCCTCCTACGACCTTGAATACGGATCGGCCACGCTGACCATTCACCAGGATGCCTTCAAGCCGGGCGACCGGGTGCTGCTGGTGGACGACCTCCTGGCGACGGGCGGCACGGCAGCCGCCTCCGCGCAGTTGATTGCCACCGCGGGCGGCACGCTTGTGGAGCTCGATTTCCTGATCGAACTGGCGTTTCTCAACGGCCGGGCGAAGTTGGCCGGCTACCCGGTGTACGCCCCCGTTGTGTTCTGACACGCGCGCTACTCGCTAATGATGAACAGCTTTTCCACGGTCCAGAACACGCCCTTGAAGATGTAGCCCAGCGGCCCCAGGACCTTGCGGTGGCGGAGCGACAGGTTCACGTTCAGGCTGGCGAAATCCACCTGCCCCTTGAGCGCCTTGAGCCGGCCCTGCAGCGAGTCCAACTCCGTCTGCACGCGCGTGAGTTCCTTCTCGATCTCCAGCACGTCCTTGACGGCGGTGGCCTTGTCGAGCAGGGCCTTCAGGCGGTCGCGCAAAGCCGCCAGGTTCCGCACGCGCGCGTCGACGTCAATGTACTGCTCGGTCACATCCTCGGATGAAACCTCGCGGTGAGTCACCGTCCCCAGTCCTTCGAGGCTCCCCAGCGCATCCTTCAGCGCGGCCGACGGCACGCGCAGCAGCAGGCTGGCATGCTCGCCTCCTCGATCGGAGGCGCTCTCCACGTAGCCGCCAGCCTTCTGGGCCACGGCCCGCACCCGGGACACGGCATTGCTGACATTGTCCACGGCCAACGCCACCGACGCCTTCCAGACGAGCATCCGGCCGGCGTCGGCCGGCGTCATCGCCTCTCCATCGGCCATTGCCGGCATCGCAAGTTCCGAGGCGGCCATGGGCGCGCGTTTGTACGAAGCCGTCATACACCCCGACGTCAACAGCAGCATGCCCAGCCATCCGATCAGGCTCCATACGCGCATATCCGTCCTCCTCCCGCGCACCTGCCGCGGACCGCCCTCACTTAAATTCACTGGTCAGCAGCACGAGGTGTTTGCTGCCCTCGTACTGCACGGCCACGCCCGTCGTGCCGGCCGGCAGCGGCGTCCGCAGCGTGCGCGTCTTGCCCGCCGCGATCGTTTCCGGATCGGCCGCCTGGCCGTTGATGCTGACCGTCAGCCGCGCTTCCTTGTCGCTGTCCGCGGGGTTCTCCACGGTCGTCAGCAACGTCTTGCAGCCCGCGGGCAGCCGGGCCCAGAACCGGCCCACGCCGTTGGTGGCCTTGGCGTCCCCTTCCGCGACGGCGCCCCGCTCATCATACGCAAACGGCCCGTACGGACGCCGCCCCCGCGGAATGGTCTGCGTGCTGGCCATGCCCTTGGCCCCGTCGGCCTTCACCACCGGTTCCGTCACGACGTTGATCAGCAACCCGGACTCCGGCCCGGCCGCGAGGCCGGCCTCGCTGGCGCAGTCGCCCCAGCGGACGGGCTTCTCGACCAGCGGCCACGCGAAATGCACGTCGCCCTTCAGGCCGTAGAGCATCAGGTTGCCCAGCAGCCGGTCGGCCACCGGGTCCACGCCGGTCCTCAGCACCAGATCGAAGCCACAGACCATCGCGGAACCCTCGCCCATGAACACCTCGCACAGGGCCACCTTCTCCAGTCCCAGGCCGTGGTTGGCCAGGATCGCCGTGCGCTCGAGGCCCTTGTCGCCCGTCAGCTTGAAGCCCATGCGCACGGGGTAGATGGGCGGGTGCCCCTCCTTCTGCTGTTGCCAGCCGGTCGGGTCGGACCAGTACCGCAGGTGCGCCCGTGCCAGGCCGTGGAAAACGGGGTGGGCCGGGCGCACGGGATTGATCCACATGCCGGGGATGCCCACGATTTCCGTCGCGTTCGTGGCAGAAGCCGCCTTCCCGCCGGCCGCCGGCTGCGCATCGGCCTCGCCCACCGCCGTATCGTTGGAGAGGGCCACGCCCAGCCAGTCGTACGCCACCGCCCCCGGCTCCTGGCGCAGGATGACCAGCCGTCCGCCGCCCCGCACGTAGTCACGCAGTTTGGGGACGCTGGCTTTCACCTGCGCATCCCAGGCTTCCTCGCCGATGACCAGCAACGGGGGCTTTTCGAGCGCCGCCAGGGCCGTGACCGGCCTGAGTTTGAAGCCCAAGAGGCCCAGCGCCGAGGCGGTCCGGCCGCTGGGGTCGTACAGCGCGACGGCGTCGTCCGGCGCGTGCGGCAGCTGCGTCCAGGCGGGCTGCGCCACGAAGAGCGGCGTGCGGTTGGTGGCCACGACGCGCCCGCCGCAGGTCAGCCGTCCTTCGATCAGGTAGTCCCCGGTCGCCAGCTGCGCGGGCAGTTCCAGCTTCAGCGTCACACCGCGCGCCGCGTAATAGGGCACGGCCGGCGTCGGCGCACTGCCCTCGGCCAGCTTGCGGCGCGACGCGTCGAGCAGGGCATAGGTCAGCGTGCCGTTCGTCAGCGCACCGCCGGCGTTGTCGTCGTTGACGATGTGCGCGACGGGCTGCAGCGTGGCGCCCGCGTACACCTGCGGCGTCCACAGCTCCCAGCTCAGCAGCACCGGCTGGAAGGAAACGGTCAACTGGTCCGCGACCGGCTTGGCGACCATGTCGGAGAAACGGCTGACACCCTCCCAGTGACGGAACGTGGTGGTGTTCACGAAGAGAGCCGCCAGGTTCGGGTTCGCGGAACGCAGGCGCCGGCAGATCTCGATGGTCTGCTGGGTAAGGAAGGACTGGTAGCCTTCGGCGACGGCCACGGGGTTGGTTGCGCAGCCGCCCCACGCCAGGGCGGCGGCCAGTTGCCGGCCGAAGATGCGGAACCGCCCCCCGGGTTCGGTGTAGGCGCCCACGGACTCGGAGAACGTCAACGGCTTGATCGGCTTCGCCATCCGCCGCAGCTCGTAGTAACCAAGGAAATTGCCCGTGCTCCAGCCCAGGTACGAGTGCCAGTCGATCAAATCGCCCGTGCGGTCCCCGCACAGGCCGGCGTTCGTAAGGTAGAGGCGCGTCGGGTCCCACTTGCGGAGTTCGCCGTACACCGAATCCAGGAACGTGTCGAACACCTCCCCGTAGTGCCCCCGTCCCGGCATCTCGTTGGCCAGGACGTTGATGATGACCGAGGGGTGCATGGCGTGATACTGGAACAGGTCCTTCTTGTACGCTTCGATGGTCTTGGCCAGGTTCAGGGGGGGCAGGATCTGTCCGTCCTTCACGGACGAACCGGGAGGCGCTTCGTAGTGGCCGCTGATAGCCCACATGCCCTCCTCGTCGCAGGCGTCCAGCCAGATGCCGGAGACGGTCCGCAGGCAGTTGACGTTGCGCGCCTTCATCTCGCGGATGTACGCCACGGCAAACGCCTTGTCCTCCGCGACCTTGTCAGCCATGCCGCGGCCGGGCGGGTTGATCGCGTGGCCCCGCAGGAAGACGGGCCGCCCGTTCAACCAGATCTGCCCGTCGCGGTTTTCGACGGATCGAAAACCGAAACGGGACCCGCCGATGGCCTTGGTGCCGACACTGACGGCCACGGCGTAAAGGTGCGGCGTCTCGGGCGTCCACACTTTGGGCTTCAGGTCGGCAATCTCGCGGCGCACCGTGGCGGTCCAGCTGCGCGTGAAGTCGGCAATGCCCACGGGCCCCTCCCAGAGCGTCTCGCCCTTGGGCCACTCGTAGATCCGGCCGTAGACGCCGGTGCGGAAGCCGCCGGTGACCTCCTTCAGTTCGACGTCGACCTCGAGAAACAGGCGGTCGGCCTGCGCAAAAGGCCGGACCATCCTGATGGCCACGTTGGGCTCGGGCAATTGCTGCATCTTGGGCGTCTCGGTCAAGCCCGCCGTCAAGGGCGGCACGCCCGTCAAGCCCGCCGCCACGGGCGGCGCCCCGGTCTGCGCCAGCGCCGCCAGGCCTCCCGCGCACACACAAGCCACCGCCGCCATCGCTGCCACCCGCCTCGCATTCATGTCCGCAATCCTTTCCGTCCCGTCGTCCGTCAGGCGTCAGGCCGCCTCCGGCTTCCCATCATCGTCCGGCACGGAGTCAGGGAAGCCCCGCCCCTCCCGGAACTGCCGCACCGCCTCGATACTCTGCAAAGCCTTGCGCTCCACCGCCTCGACAGTGTTGAACGCGTTGTGCGGGAGCGCCAGCACCTGGTCCCGCCTCAGCAACTCTAACGTGGCCGCCACCGACGCAGCAACATCCGTCGCCTGCGCCACCGACTCCGCCCCGCGCGCGCGCAGCGCCCCCGCCAGGACCGGCTCATGCTCGTAGACATCCAGCCCCACCCCTCCCAGCCACCCCGCGTCCAGGGCCTGCAGCAGGGCTGCCGGCGGCGCCAATTCGCCGCGGGCGACGTTCACGAACACCGCCCCGCGTCGCACCGTCCGCCACCGCTCGAGCGAAAAGAACCCGCGGTTGCCCGCGGTCAGATTCATGGCGCACACGACGACATCGGCGCGCGCCAGCGCCGTCTCGATCGGCACGTACGTCAACTGCGGATGGCGCTGCACCGGGTCCACCGCCAGCACCTGCATGCCGAGCCCCTGGCCGAGGCGACAGACCACACTGCCGATGTTCCCCACGCCGACGACGGCCAGCGTGCGGCCGGCGCACTCGCCCCCTGTCAGGCCGTCACGCGCGAAACACGGCATCTGCGCCAGCTGCCGGGGCAGGCGGCGCAACAAGGCCAGCCACAGGAGCAACGCCTGCTCGGCCACGGCCTGCGCGCAGTAGCGGGGCAGGTAGCCGGCCGGCACGGTCCCCGCCGCCCGGCGGTAGGCGGCGATGTGGTCGTACCCGGTCGAGCGCGTCAGCACCCCCGCCAACCCGACGGCCCAGGCGGGCGGGATCACGGACTGCGTGCGGATGCTGATCAGCGGCGCAGGCGGCTGCGCCCCGCCGGCCGCCTCCTGTATGGTCAGGCCCGTGTAGCCAGCGCGCCACTCAGGCGGCGCGTACCGGCGCAACGCCGCGGCCTCCTCGGCAAATGCCTCGAAAAAGAAGACGTCGTATGCCTCTTGCGCCACCGCCACCCCGCCAGTCGCTTCCGCCCGTCCGTTCGAACAGGTGCGAACTATAACACACCGGCCCACCCTTGGGAATCGGCGAGTTCGGCCATCGGAGAGGTCGGGGCGCAACTGCGCTTGAATGCAGCCAGGCGCGTGGATCCACGTAGCGCGGGCCACTCCGAGGCCCAGCGCTCGGCAGCGTCGTGTGCGCAAGCTGTCTGCCCACAAGCATTGGCCCTTCCGTTTCCTCACCTCCGGCTTGACCAAACACCATGGGAGGGCGAGCGTCCTCGCGAGCCGCTGACGCGTACCAGATGCAGGAGGCAGTTGCAGAACCGGACAACTCCCGCAGTCTGAGGCCGCTGTTTCTCCCTTGCGGTTCGCTCGCTGAAGTTCTAGCGTGCGTACCGCATCCGAGGCCTGGGTGCTGTCAGGCAAATGCGCTGACATAACGTGCAAGGGCTTGTCATTCCGAGCGTAGCGAGGGATCTCGGGCCCAGCGAGAGGCTGAGATCCTACGCTTCGCTCAGGATGACGAGCGCGTTTGGCGGGGTCCTTTGCCTGACAGCGCACCAGGTGCCATAAGCATGACACAGCGCGCCCGGGGGAGCAGACACATGAGAATCTCCACGCACCTGACTGCCGTTTCCGCAACCTGCCTGCTCGCGCTCTGCCAGGCGCGGGAGCCTGCACGCGCCGCGGCTGCGGAGCTGCGGCTCTGGTACGACAAGCCCGCGGCGAGCTGGGAGCAGGAGGCGCTGCCGATCGGCAACGGGCGACTCGGCGGCATGGTCTTCGGCGGCATCCAGCGGGAGCAGGTGCAGTTCAACGAGTCCAGCCTCTGGATCGGCGACGAGAACGACACGGGGGCGTACCAGGCTTTCGGCGACGTGTTCATCGACTTCGGCGGCGGCGGTCTCGCCTCGGCGGAATGCGCCAGCGGCCAGGCGTCGCCGGGCGGGGAATCGGCCGCGGCCAGCGTTGACGGGCAGCCCGGAACGAAGTGGTGCATGGAGCATCTGAACCGGCCGGCGGTGTGGGTCGGCAGCTGCCCGGGCGGGATGGTGGTGTCGTCCTACACGTTCACGTCCGCCAACGACATGCCGGACCGCGACCCGCGGACGTGGACGCTGGAGGGATCGAACGACGGCCAGGCGTGGACCCTGCTCGACAAGCACACGGGCGAGCCGCCCTTCCCGGAGCGCCATCAGCGGAAGGCCTACACATGCGCCAACGACAGGAAGTTCCAGCTCTTCCGGTTCACGTTCTCCGACCACGGCTCGCCCACGCACTTCCAGGTCGCCGAGATCGAGATCGGCAATCAGGCGAGGGAGACCGCCGCTAGCTACCGGCGCGAACTGGACATCCGCCGGGCCGTCCACACGGTCACCTACACCAGGGGCGGCGTGAACTACCGGCGCGAGTATAGCGCCAGCCACCCCGCCGGCGTGCTGGTGCTGCGGCTCACGGCGGACAAGCCGGGTGCACACACGGGATCGGTGCTGTTGAAGGACGCGCACAAGGGCAAGGTGAGCGCCGCCGGCAACCGGCTGACCGCGACCGGTTCGCTGGCCGGCTACAAGTACGAGGAGCAAGGGCCGGACTACACCATCGCCCTGGACTACGAGGCGCAGGTGCTCGTGCTCAACGAGGGCGGCTCCGTCAAGGCCGCGGACGGACGGGTCGTGTTCGACGGCGCCGACAGCCTCACCATCCTCATCAACGCCGGGACTGACTACGTGAACCAGCGCGGCCAGGGGTGGCGCGGCGAGCACCCGCACGCACGGCTCACGGCGCAGCTGCAGGCTGCGGCCGGGACACCCTACCCCACCCTGCTCGCGGCGCACGTGGCGGACTACCGGAAGCTCTTCGACCGCGTCACGCTGGACCTCGGCGCGTCCGCGAACGACCTGCCGACCGACCAGCGCTTGCTCAAGCGCTCCGCGGGCGAG
Source organism: uncultured Victivallales bacterium (assembly GCA_964402115.1). Taxonomy (GTDB): domain Bacteria; phylum Verrucomicrobiota; class Kiritimatiellia; order UBA8416; family CAYOBW01; genus CAYOBW01. The sequence continues at coordinate 8,431 of CAYOBW010000028.1, read as the reverse complement.
CCGGATCCGGGCCTGGAGACGCTGGTCTTCCAGTTCGGGCGCTACCTGATGATCGCCTCCTCCCGTGATGCCCTCCCGGCTAACCTGCAGGGGGTCTGGAACAACGCCAACCGGCCGCCGTGGCGCAGCGACTACCACACGGACGTCAACGTGCAGATGAACTACTGGATGGCCGACCCGGCCAATCTCGGCGAATGCTTCCTGCCCTACGCGGCGTGGCTCAACTCGATCCGGGAAGTGCGCCGGACCGCGACAAAGGAGGCGTTCAAGACCCGCGGGTGGACCATGCGCGCGGAGAATGGCGTTTTCGGCGGCTCGACGTGGCAGTGGGTCGAGTCCGGCAGCGCGTGGTGCATGCAGAACGTCTGGGACCACTACGCGTTCACGGGCGACAAGGAGTACCTGCGGACGCTTGCCTACCCGATGATGAAGGAAGTCTGCGAGTTCTGGCTCGACCGGCTCAAGGCCCTGCCGGACCCTTCGACGGGCTCAGGGCAGGCGGGCGCCCTCGTCGCCCCGAACGGCTACTCCCCGGAGCACGGCCCGCGCGAAGACGGTGTATCGCACGACCAGCAACTGATTTGGGACGTGTTCAACAACACCGTCGACGCGGCGGACGCGCTGGGCGTGGACCGCGCCTTTCGCGACGAGGTCGCCGGGAAGCGCGACCGGTTGCTCGGGCCGAAGATCGGCAAGTGGGGGCAACTGCAGGAGTGGATGGTGGACCGCGACGATCCCAAGGACACGCACCGGCACCTCTCCCACCTGGTCGCGGTGCATCCCGGCCGCCAGATCACGCCGCGCAAGACGCAGGAACTCGCCGAGGCCGCGCGGGTCTCGCTGAACGCCCGGGGCGATGTCAGCACCGGCTGGAGCACTGCGTGGAAGATCAACCTCTGGGCGCGCCTGCACGATGGCGACCGCGCCTACAAACTCGTCGGCAACCTGCTGCGCCTGGTCGGGGACACGCGCGTGAACTACGGCAGCGGCGGCGGCCTGTATGCCAACCTCTTCGACGCCCACCCGCCCTTTCAGATAGACGGCAACTTCGGCTACACCGCCGGCGTTTGCGAAATGCTCCTGCAGAGCCACGCCGGCGCGGTCGAACTGCTCCCGGCCCTGCCGAAGGCGTGGTCGACAGGCAGCGTGAAGGGGCTGCGCGCCCGCGGGGGGCTGACGGTGGACCTCGCGTGGAAGGACGGCAAGGTGGCCGCCTATCGCATCTCCGCCGCCGAACCGCGCGAGGTGCAACTCCTCGTCAACGGGGAACCCAAGACGGTCAGGGCGGAGGGGCTGTAACATGCGAAAGTCACGCCGAAAGGACACAACCGTGAAACACATCCTCGCCGCCGCCACCCTGCTGCTGACGCCGCCGGCCGCGCTGCACGCTGCCGGAGCAACCGCGACGACGGCCATTGACCGGGAGACGCTCGACGCGTGGTCCGCGCCTTATCGCGGCTGGCACTACCAACCCGGCCACGTCATCCCGGCCCAACCGAACGTGCCTGGTCACGAGCAGTTCCACAGCACGGACGTCCCGTGTGTCTACCAGCTGCCCGGCGCGCCCGACAAGTGGTTCATGAGCTTCATCGCCTTCGATGGCCGGGGCTACAACTCCTTCGTCGCCGAGAGCACAAACCTGCTGCACTGGACCCAGCCGCGGCTGGCCATGGGCTTCGGCCCCTCGAACACATTCGACCACGGCGGCTGCGTCATCGGCGCCTTCCTCTACGAATCGTACGACATCAAGGCGCCGCGCCTGCTGAAAAAGCGCGACGGCCGTTACTGGACCCTCTATGGCGCCTACCCGCGCCAGGGCGGCTACGAACTGCGGCCGGGCTACGAGGGCGTGGCCTGCAGCGAGGACGGGCTCACGTGGCGGCGGGCGAAGGATGCGCCGATCCTGGCCATCCAGGATCCGGACTGCGCGGCCTGGGAGAAGGACTGCATCTACCAGCCGTGGCTGGTCGAGCACCGCGGCCGGTTCTTGGACTTCTACAACGCGGCCAACGGCGGCACCGAGCAGACCGGCCTGGCCTTCTCCACCGACCTGCTGAACTGGCTCCGGTATCCCGCCAACCCGGTGATCGCCAACAGCCCGGACGGCTACGACGCGAATTTCGCCTCCGATCCCAAGGTGTTTCGCGATGGCGACCACTGGACGATGTTCTACTTCGGCGTCGGACGCGGCGGTGCCCACGTCATGGCCGCATTCTCGCGCGATCTTGTGCACTGGACCGCGCATCCGGAGCCGCTGTACAAGGCCGGCGGCAACCCCAGCGGCCTGGACAAGCAGTACGCCCACAAGATCTCCCTGGTCTACAACCCCCGGAACGAGGCGTTCTACCTGTACTACTGCGCCTGCGGCAGCAAGGGCCGCGGCATCGGGCTCATCACGAGCAAGCCGCTCGAGGTGCCGGCCCCGTCAGCGACTGACGCCGCAAACTCGGTTCGGTGAGGGATGGAGACGGAGCGGTGCTTTGCCTTAGAGCGGTTCACGCGGTTACTGCAAGTCTCTGTGCCGTTGCGGATCACTGGAAACCTGAACTCGCTTGCGGGGGCTTCCCTTCTGGCGATGACATCTGGCCAAACCTTCTGCCGCGACTCCAATCACAATCCCAGCGGTGTAGCAGACCAGATCGGACCACTTGAATCCGTATCCGAGTAGCAGTCCTCCCAGGGTCGTATGACGAATCCGGTTAATCCAGTCGGCCTGGTAAAGCTCGCTCACTTCTATCGAGAAGGAGACGAGGATGGCAGCTACACTCAAAGTGAGAGTCCTCGCCTTGGGGAAGACGAACGCCAAAGCGAGAAAGATGGCGAGAGCCCACAGTGTATCGCCAGCATATGTGGCAACGAACACCGGAAGATGATCGGCCATGCGCGATCGAGATGCGAGTCCGGCTGCAATCACGATAGAAATGACTGCCACGTAGGCCGGTCTATTGCGCCGTGCGGACATGGTACGTTCCGGCCCCTGGGACGGCGCGTTAGCGACGTACCCAGCAGGCCATGGTTGCGATTCCTATTTCTTTTCAATGACCTCTACGTCGAGAGGCGGAATATCGATCTTGCCTTCCCATTTTGCGGCCTTCCCAGGACAACCCATGAAGTCCCCGGCTCTGCCCGAGGAGAATGTGCCGCAGATGCGATACTTTCCCCCGCCGTTGCTTCCAGCAAGCAACCGTCCATGGGCCGAGGATCAGACATGTCGTCAGGATACCACCCTTGACCCACCAGTGCGGGTCAGGCATCCACGGCCGGCGACCGGCTTGGTGCAGGATGTACTCTCGGAGAATCGGCAGCAAAATGATGCTGCAGCTGGCGCCGAAGTAGAGCCACCAGCGCAACGGCGTGCCGGGACGAGCAAGGAAGAAGGGCGTAGCGAACACCCATGCCAACAAGGCCCACTCGAACACCGTCAGTTCCAAGAAAATCCCATGCGTTGGTATTCCACCAAGCAAGCTGACCTTGCCGACATAGGCCACGATGGCGAGCCCTATCAAGTTGCCGACAGCCTTCCGGGTCACTCTTTGTTCATCATCTGTCATGACAACCTCTGTCCTGCAGACGTCGAGGTCGGAAGTCACAGGCCCGGCCAAGGGGTAAGGACTGCCGGAGCGTCTACGGAGGGGGTGGGCGTGACGAGTTCAGGATTCCATCCCCATGCTCCCGTTTGCCCAGCCGGATCATACTCTCCAGATCGTCGAGATCCTGGGGCCTGCAGCGGGACACGACGCGCAGCGTCTCGTGAAGTTGGACTTCTCCCGCAAAACCCAGCATGCGGCTGATATCCGCCAGATCCTGCAAGCGCCCGGCTGCGAGTTTCATGACCGTGAGATAGGGCAGCGCAATGAAGGGGGTTCCCGCGTCGTCATGGGTGACGGCTTCAAGCGCTTCGCCTACCCAGGCCTCGTCCAGTGCGAGCACATCCAGGGTGCGACCGCCCGGCATGCGCCATGAACTGCCGCCAACGGACAGCGGGCCCAACCTGACGCACCCGGCGCTCGCCAGGGCTTGCTCGGCTGCGGCAAGATCCCCCGAGGCGATCAGGATGTCCGTGTCCAGCGTCATCCTGGGGGGCATGTAGCGGGCGGCTGCCAGACCACCCACGACAACGAACCGGATGCCGCCCAAGTTCGGAATCAGGCCTGCCCCCCCGTAGTCAATCGAAGTCTCTTTCAATACCTGAAGCATGCTTCCGGACCCTGGTTTGGCACGGGAAAGAGCCATATCGAGCAGCCGTTTGCGATCCAAGGCATCCATACGTCAGGAGTGTATCCGGGCTACCACATCCGGTCCAGCGTGAACCCTGAACCTGGAACGGGCGCCTGACTGCGCTTGGCGAGCGCCGTCGGTTCATGTCGGGTGCAGCGCCGGGTTGACCCGGCGCCACAGGGGAAGGAGGATGGCCACCGTCGCCAAGCCCGCCAGGACGTCGATCGCGTAGTGGTAACCGCAGTAGACGGTGGATACGATCAGGCTGATGACGAGCGGGGCCACGACCCAGGCCGCGGGTCGCGCATAGCGCACGGTGTAGTAAAGGACGAGGGTGGCAATGGCCACGTGGGAACTGGGAAACGCGGCGCCGCCGGTCTCGACATGTCGATACACCCAGGCCATGCCCGCCGTGAACAGGAGCGCCGCGGCGTCGGTCGTGCCGCCGGGGTCGACGACGCTGGGCCCCCGGACCGGCAGGAGAATATACGTCAGGAAACAGACATACATCGTGGCGCACAGCGAGAACATGTAATCGAGGAACGCCGCTTTCGCCCGCCGGAAGTAGAGAAAGACGGCAAGCCCGGGAAACAGCGAATAGTAGGTCGCGTAGGCGAAGTGCATGAACTCCGAGAGCCAGCGCTGCGGAAACGC
>CAYOBW010000028.1:0-3459 GCA_964402115.1 uncultured Victivallales bacterium | reverse complement strand
GTGCTCCTGGTACCAGCGGCAGGCTTCCGCAACGCCTTGCGCGAGGGTGTACTGCGGGGTAAAGCCGAGTTCCGCCCGGATCTTGGCCGACGAGCACGTCCACGACGGCTGCAGGAAGTCCTTGAGCCGGTCGCGGTCGAACCGCGCCGGCCTGCCGGTCCATCGTGCCGCCATGCCGATCACGGCGGCAGCCGCCTTGGCCACCACGAGCGGGATCCGGACGCGCGCCTGCGCGACCGGCACGGTTCGGCCGATAGCGACCATGACTTCCCGCCACGTGTGCGGCTGACCGTCTTCCAGAAGGTAGACGTTGCCGACAGCCTTGCGGTGCTCCAGGCACGCGAGAACCGCGCGCGCCAGATCCTTGGCATAGATCAGGGATAGCCAGCGTTCCTCCCGGCCGATCACCAGCGAGAACCCCCGCTTCGCGCAAGCAAAGAGACCCAGGAAAGCCCGGTCGAACGGCCCGTACACAGCCGGCGGAACGAGGACGACGATAGGGAGCCGGTCCATGTGGGCCTCGGCGATGCGCTGCCCGGCCAGTTTGCTGCTGCCGTAATGGCTGACGGGGCATCGTTCCCGATCTTCATGCACGGGGCTGCCGGGCACAGAGGACCCCAGCGCGGCCAGGCTGCTGATGTGCACGATCCGGCTCACGGCCGGGTTCCTCGCCAGACACGCGCGGTACAGGTTGCCGCAGCCGTCCGCGTTGACCCGAAAGAACTCCGTGCGGGACAAAGCCCGCGTGACTCCGGCACAGTGTACGACGGCATCCACGCCCTCCACGGCCCTCTCCAGCGTCGTCGGCGCGGTCACGTCACCAATCGTGAGTTCCGGCGACCATGCCTTGATGTAGTCCAGCCGGCTGGCCTCGCGAACCAGGCAGCGGGGCCGGAAGCCGTTCCGCGCGAGGGCTTCGACCACGTGCCCACCCACGAATCCGGACGCGCCGGTAACGAGAACCGTCTTCATAGGCTGCGGCCGTAGAGGCGGTAGCGTTTGTACACCCGGAGCCCGAGATTCCGCATCGCGTTGTTGATGGCGGCGTTATCCTCGAGAATCCACGACATCTCGCCGCGGTGCATGCCTTTCGCGGTCGCGCGGTTCCAGGTTTCGTAGTAGAAGCAGCTGTCAATGCCCCGCTGACGGTACGGCTTGAGTATGCCCGTCGTGATGACGCGGATCATGTCGATCTTGCGCCGGTACCACAGCAGTTTCAGGATGCCAAAGGGGAACATCCGCCCATTGAGCCGGATCAGCACCTGGTTGAAATCGGGCAGCGCGAGCGAGAAACCCACCACTTCGCCGCCGACTGTCGCGATCAGAAAGAGGTCCGGATCCATGGCGCCCTTGAACTGGGTGGCGAGGTAATCGAACTCTTTCCGCGTCATGGCGACCGCGCCCCAATTCTCCTCCCAAGCCTCCGTGTACACGCGGTATACCCCGCTGAGGTCCTCGTCGAGCCTGCTCCGATCGACCGGGCGCACTTGAAAGCTGAGGTCCTCGTCGAGCCTGCTCCGATCGACCGGGCGCACTTGAAAGTTGTAGCGCCGTTTACACAGCTCAATGCCGCGCGCGACCTTTTCGGGTATCGCCTGCTCCCAGGAGTCCCCGTAATAGGCGAGCAGATCCATGGCCTTTCGAAAACCGCACGACTCGACCAGATCCGGGTAATAGGGTCGGTTGAACGGCATCATGATCGCCGGCGGCGAGTCGAAACCTTCGATGAGGAGACCGATATCGTCGTTAACCGACATATTCTCGGGTCCCCGCACGACGGTCATGCCGCGGGATTTGAGAAAATCGGCCGCAGCGCCAAAAAGGGCGGACGCCACCGCGGGGTCATTCTCGCACTCGAAGAGCCCGAAGAAGCCGGCCTTCTCGCCCTGCAGTTCGATGTGCCGGTGGTTCACGATGGCGGCGATTCTCCCGCAAATCCGGCCCGCCGTGTCGGAGGCGAGCAGAAACTGCACTTCCGCATGTTCGAAAAAGGGGTTCTTGCGCCGGTCGAGGAACGCGCGGTAATCGGAAATCAGGGGGGGCACCCAGTTGGGATCGTGGCGGTAGATCGTCCACGGAAAACGGATGAACCGCTCCATATCTCCCTGGGTCAGGACTTCGCTGACAAGCATTGGCGGTTCCTCTCACCTCTGACCGAGGAGCCCCAGCACCTTGCCGACCTTCTCGAACTTCTCCAGCGCCACGTCGATCTGGCCAAACGTGTGCGTGGCCATCAGGCTGACGCGCAGCAGCGCGTGCCCGGTTTCGACGGCCGGGGCGACGACGGGGTTCACGAACACGCCCTCGTCCTGGAGCAGCCGGCAGGCCTTGAAGCACACGAAGTTGTCGCCGATCAGCACCGGCAGTATCGGGGTAGCCGAATTCCCCAGCGCGAACCCCATCTGCCGGAGTCCGTCAGCCATGCGGCGCGTGTTGTCCCAGAGGGCGCGATTCCTTTCCGGCTCGGCTTGAATGATGTCCAGGGCGGCCATGACCGCCGCCACGTTCGCAGGCGGCATGCTCGCGCTGAAGATCAGCGCGCGCGAATTGTGTTTGAGGTACTTGATCGTGGCCGCATCCGCCGCCACGAAGCCGCCCAGCGATGCCAGCGACTTGCTGAACGTGCCCATGATGAAGTCCACGCGGTCCGTCAGCCCGAAATGCGAGGCCGTGCCGCTGCCCTGCTCGCCAAGCACGCCGATCCCGTGCGCGTCGTCCACCATGACCAGCGCGTCGTGCCGGGCCGCGAGCCCCACGATCTCGGGCAGGTTCGCGAGGTCCCCGTCCATGCTGAAGACGCCATCCACCACGATCAGTTTGCCCCCGGCGGGGGAGCAGGTTTCCAGGGCGTTGGCGAGGCTGGACATGTCGTTGTGCTTGAACCGGACGAGTGTCCCGGGGCTGAGCTGCGCGCCATCCACGATGCTCGCGTGGTCCAACTTATCGAGAATGACGCTGTCGTCATGCCCCACCAGGCACGAAATCACGCCCTGGTTGGTCTGGAAGCCCGTGGAGTACAGCAGGGCCTCTTCCTTCTTCACGAACCGGGCCAGTTTCTCTTCGCACGCCAGGTGAATGTCGAGCGTCCCATTCAGGAAGCGCGATCCGGCACAACCTGTTCCATATTTCCGGATCGCCGCCAAGGCGGCCTCCATGACTTTAGGGTGATCGGTGAGCCCCATGTAACTGTTGGAGCCGAACATGAGGACCCGCTTGCCCTCGAGCATGACTTCCGTGCCCTGTGCGGACGTGATGGGTCGGAAATACGGATACAGCCCCGCGGCCATGATCCGGTCCGTACGATTGTAGGCCAGAATCTTCTGCCGGATCTTATTGCTGACGCTCGCGCCGTTCCCGAACTGCTCTTGCATGCGTTCCCTCGCTCGATGACCGTACCCGCATCGTACGCTCATGCGGATGGATGTCCAGCGGGATCGCCGCCGCACCGTCATGCCTCAG
>CAYOBW010000027.1:0-40066 GCA_964402115.1 uncultured Victivallales bacterium | reverse complement strand
CTGGCGGCGCTCGGCGTGCCGCTGGCGGCGGAGGGCGCGACGGGGTTCACGATCGTGGACGCCGACACGCTGGCGCCCGCCGCGCTGGAGCAGGCGCGGCGCGCGCTGGCGGCTGCCGCGGAGCAGGGCGGGACCGTGCTGGTCGTGCTCGCGTCCGGGCGCGTGCCCGACGGCCTGTTGCCCGCGGCTGTACGCGTCACGGAGCGGGCGGCCACGGCGCTCATGCCGGATGGCGCGCACCCCTGGACCGCGCCCTTCGCCCTGCCCGACCTCTACTTCGCGGAGGAGGGCGCGGAGCGCTTCGTCCAGCGGCGGGGCCTCGACGGGCCGTTGCTCGACGGCGCCCGCGTGCTGCTGCGGGCCAGCGACACGGACTGGTCGCTCTTCAACAACGCGCCGGAAAACGCGAAGTGCGCGGCGCTCCTGCTGGGCGAACGGCTGGCCAAACCCGCGGGCGCGGCGTTGCTCGAGCGTCCGCTGGGGCGGGGGCGGCTGGCGGTGACCACGCTCGAACCCCGCTCCACGTCGCGCGCCGCGCGGACCTTCTGGCGCGCGCTGCTGACGAACATGGGCCTGACGCTGGGGGCGGCGGCCGATGTCGCGCCGGCCGCCTTCGACGACCGGGCCGCGCTCGTGCAGGCGCTGACCGCCGGGCGGTTCGGTGCGACGGACGTGGATGCCGCGCTGGCGACGGACTTCGTGGGCGAGGCGACGGTGCGGCCGGTGGGCGGGGCGGAGGTGGCGGGTGTGCGCTGGCAACCGGCGGAGAGTCCGAGCCGCGATCGGTTTGTCGTGCGCGAGCTGCGACAGGCGGGGCCGACCAACGGCGCCTTCGCCGTCTACTTCAGCTTCTGGATCAACAGCCCGCGGGCGCTCGACGACCTGTTGACGGGCGGCCCCGATGCGCCGCGCTACACGCTCTTCGCGTACGCCTCGGAGAAATGCCGGCTGTTCGTCAACGGCCGCGAGCACGCCCCGGCCCGCACGGAGCCGGCCGACTACCGGACACGGTACAGTTTTGAGCGGCTGCCGTTGCAGAAGGCGTGGAATCACCTGCTCGTGAAGGTGGCGGGACAGAACCCGGACGGCGACAAACCCGTTACCCTCGCCTTGCGCCAGCAGGCCACGCCCGAGGAGTACCTGAGCCAGGCCGATTCCGCGATCGAGCAGCGCCCCGCGCGTTGAGGTCGCGCTGACAGGGTCGTTGCGCTTCCGCTGACGAACCCGTGTGCATGGCACGGAGGCCGTCCCTCCAGCGCCCCGAGCAGCCCGGGGGCTTTTCGCCTTTTCGCCGCCGTTCCCAATTCCGGCTTGACAACCCGGATCGTCAAGCTTACGGATAAAGAAGAATCTGTCGTAACATGTTGCCGGATTGGGAGGCTACACCATGAAACCACGTGCATGCAGGTCTCTGTCGTTTCGAACGGCTCTGGTTGCGGTTATCCTCGGCACGGTCGCGGTCAGTACCGGTAGCGCCCAGGTGGGCCAGGAGCCAACCCGCCGTGGCGCTTTACGCGGCGCGGACGGACAGTCGTTCACCAGTGCAGACCTTCGCAAGTGGATTGACACGTGTATCCCCGCATCCCGTCGACAGGACATGATCCTGGTCTTCAGCCAGTGCTTTGGCGCCAACTGGTTTGGCGATTTCATGGACTATATCGAGAGCGACACCACGCTGCTCGCAGCCAGCCAGGAAGACACGCCTTCCACGTACACCGGTGTGCATGTCGCTTACGCCGACAATCTGAAGCCGACAAACAAGGTGGAGAAACTCCAGGACGAAGGGGTGAAGCGCATCACCGGCGCCACCGGCGGCGACACCGTGAAGGGCGCCGGGTCCAAAGCCCGCGTGATTGGGGGTGTCAAGAGCACCCACGTGCTTGTCTGGGCCAGCAATCCCGCTCCGGACGACTGGCGGGACATCAACAGCGTCAAGTCGAATTTCGCGGGCAGGGCCAATACGACCGTTACCGTGCTGGCCGGCAGCGCCGACCGCAAAGACAAGGATGGGAACACCACGTCCTTCGCCGCCACCAAGGGCAACATGCAACTCGCACTCGCCACCATTGGCCTGGCCATGTATCTCAGCCAGTTTACGCCGCCCCCTATTCCGAAGTCCGAGCAATTTGTCTTGTTTGTGACGGACCATGGAGATCTCGCCGTCGAGAAGAAAGCCCCAGCCGGTCAGCTCACAGGCGGCCCGAACGAGCAGCAGCTGGCCGCCATGACGCCCGAGGAGCGCGCAGCTTATGAGGAGGTTCTGCGCAGGCAGAAGGAGAAGCAATCAGGGGAAAAGAACGCGCCTCAGAATCCCGGCACGGTTGTCCTGTGCGTGTCGCCCACGGAGGGAGACGCGCTCCCCGACGTCGAAGCCAAGGTGAGCACCATCACGGCTATCGAGATCGGCTCAACGCTTGTGTGGAACCGCGCAAACCCGAACGACAAGGTCGAGATTACGCCCCAGTACCTGCCTTCCACGACGGATGAGAACGGGGATGAAGCGATTACCTGGGAGGATGGCGCGACATTCGACGGCTTCCAAGTCTCATTCACGCCGGAGGTCCCGATTCTGGACGCGATCGATCCCGCCGACGCAGCGGTCCTACGGGTCTTCTACGGCGGCCCCGGCGGCCCGGCCCCGCTCCAGTACGACGCGCTCAGACTGCATATCGGTCCGATCCCCCGCGCTTATCCCGGGGCGGAGGGCACGGTGTTCCAGCTCCGCTGAAACCGGGGGCGTGCGGCATCGGCATCCTTGCCGAGCGCGCGTGGCAGGCTCTGCGCCGGAGCGACGTGCGCATGCGGCGGCGACCGTTACGCCATCACGACACGGTTACGGCCGGCCCGCTTCGCGGCATACAGGGCCGCGTCGGTCCGCCGCAGCAGTGTGGCCGCCTCCTCCGTGGCGCGGTACTCGGCCACCCCCGCGCTCACCGTCACGCTGCGGCCCTTCACCAGCCTGGCCTCTTCCATGCCCTGGCGCACGCGCCCGGCGACGGCCAGGGCCTGAGCGCCGTGGGTTTCCGGAAGTAGGACGACGAACTCCTCGCCGCCGTAGCGGAACGCCGTGTCGGTGGTCCGGATCTGCGCGGCCAGGACCCGCGCGATACCAGCCAGGACCCGATCGCCCTCGGCATGGCCGAGGGCATCGTTGACCGCTTTGAAGTGGTCAACGTCGAGCACGATCAGGCTCAGGGGGCGCTGGTAGCGCAGCGCCCGCTGCACCTCGGCCCTCAGCTGCCCCTGGAAGTGCCGGTAGTTGAAAAGCCCCGTCAATTCATCGCGGATCGCCAGACGTTCGAGATCGGCAATCAGGCGCTCCTTGGATTCCGCCAGGGACCGCACGCCCCGGGCCTGCTTGATCCGCATGATCAGTTCCGAGAGCCGCACGGGTTTCACGATGAAATCGGAGGCGCCCTCCTGGACGGCTGACTCGTGGGAGTAGCGCGCGTCGTCCCCGGTGATGAGGATCACGATCGCGGACTTGTTCTTGACGATCTGACGCATGACCTCGATGCCGGACAGATCCGGGAGATTGACGTCGAGCAGCACGACATCGACGGGGTTCTCCGTGGCCATGCGCAGCCCTTCGCGTCCCGACGACGCCGTGCTGACCACGTAGCCCTCCCGCCCCAGTGCGTCTGCAAACAGCTGCACGATAGCCGGATCATCGTCGACAACTAATAGGTGACACGCTGTTCCGTCCATGGTTCCGCCCTCAGCTTCAACGGCGCAAATTACCACTTCGTCCCCCCCGTATGGCAAGGGGATTATGCAGCCGGGATTATGCAGCCGCAGGAAATACGGCCATACGTCAGTGACGGGGGACGCCCCCTGCCGCCGCGCGCGGCAGGGGGCGCGGATTCCCGGCTCCCGTGGCGCGAGGCCACGGGGAGCCCCCCACGTCACTGGCCCATTACAGCCGAAACTGTGGCCCCCGGCCCTCCAGACCCAGTGCAGATGTGCCCGTCCGTGAGGTTCGTCAGGGCGCAACCTGGCGGTCGCCGTTGGCGGAACGTTTGCCGCGGGCCGTCTTTGCGGCGTGTGTCGGGCGCGTAGCTTCGGCCGGCTTCTTGGCGGCCGCTGTACGGCGTGCCCTGCGCGGCGCAGGCACGGCGGGAGGCGTCGCGGCCGTCTTCCGGCCCGCTTTACGCGGGGCGGGCGCGGCGGGGGCCGGTTCCGCCGGCATCCCCGTGCCCAGCTCGATCCCGAACACGGACCCGACGTCGTCCGCCGACAGGGTAGGCAAGGCGGCGCCGGTTTTCGCCTCGGTCAGGGCGGCGAGCGAATCGGCCTGGCCGATCAGCTCGCGATGGTCTACGTGGCGCAGCAGAAAGAGCAGTTCCGGCTTCTCATCCAGCCGCGCGCCTACGCCGTAAAGCACCGCGGCCACGTGCTTGCACATGTCGGCCCAGTCCGGGCACGAACAGTCCAGTTCGATCTCCCGCGGAGCGGGGAAGAGACCGGTCTCCCGGTGCGTCATAATGCCCATCACCCGCTCGGACAGCTTGCCTTGCAGCAACTCCAGCAACGACCCGATGCTGCCCGCCGAGGCGCGGCACAGGGTTGCCCAGCGCTTCTTTTCCACCGGCTTGATCCTGACTTTCACCTTGTACAGCGAGGAGCCGGCGACCAGGGCCTCGATCTCCCCCTGCCGGATGTCGAGGTGCAGGACCGAGCCGTTGCGGACGTAGGAGCGGCCCCGCGGCATACGGTTGGCGAAGTCGCTGTAGGATTCAAGGTTCTCGCACCACGACTTGCCCCAGAACGAGCGCGCGATGGTCTTGGTTTCCAGCCGCACCGGCGACAGGGTCTGCCCTTTCTTGGTCAGCTTGGCTGCTTCCTTTTCGGAACGCTGGCGCTTCTCCGCCACGCTCACGTAGGGCGCAAAGCCCCCGTATCCATAGTCCCTGCTTCTGCCCCGGCTGCTCCAACCCATGGTCGTACTCCTTGTGTGCCGCCTACTCCGCTTCAGCGGCGCGGCTTATATCCAGCGAAACGAACCGCAGCAAGTCCTGATTGCTCATCTCGGTCAGCAACCGCGCGGCGCCCTCGCCGCCCAGCACCTCGTCGGCCAGTTGCATCTTGCTCTCGATCAACTCGTCGATGCGCTCCTCCAGCGTGCCCCGGCAGACGAACTTGTGGACGAGCACATTCCGTTTCTGGCCGATGCGGAACGCGCGGTCCGTGGCCTGGTTCTCCACCGCCGGGTTCCACCAGCGGTCGAAGTGGATCACGTGCGACGCTTCGGTCAGGTTCAACCCCGAACCGCCGGCCTTGACCGTCAGGACGAAGAAAGGCGGCCCGTTCTCGGCCTGGAAGGCCTCCACCAGGCGGCGGCGCTCTTTGACGGGTGTGCCGCCGTGCAAGACCAGCCCCGCCCGCCCGAAGATCGCGGTCAGGAACTCCAGCAGCGGGCCGGTCAGCTCCTGGAACTGCGTGAAGACCAGCACCTTCTCCTGGCGGGCGGCGATTTCCTCGACCAGCGGGCGCAGGCGCTGGAACTTGCCGCTATCCGCCTCGGCGAACCCGCCATCCCGCAGCCACTGTGAGGGGTGGTTGCAGAGTTGTTTGAACCGCATCAGGTACGCCAGCACCAGGCCCCGGCGCTGCATGCCGTCCGCCGCCGCGACGGCCTCGGCCAGTTCGTGCACCGTTTGCTCATAGAGCGCGGCCTGCTTGGGCGCCAGGCCACACCAGGCTTTGACCTCCGTCTTCTCCGGCAGATCGGCGATGACGCGTTTGTCGGTCTTCATCCGGCGCAGGACGTAGGGGGTGGCAAGTGCACGCAGCGCGCCCAGGCCTCCGCCATCCTGCGAGCGCGACTTGATGAACTGCGCGAACTGGCGGGCCGACCCGAGCAGGCCCGGGTTGAGGAAATCGAAGATGGACCACAAGTCCCCGAGCCTGTTCTCCACCGGTGTGCCGGTCAACACCAGGCGCTGCCGCGCCTGCAGCTCCTTGACGGCGCGGGTCTGCCGCGCGGCGGGATTCTTGATCGCCTGCGCCTCGTCCAGGGCCACGATGTCCCACGGCTGCCGGCGCAGGGATTCCATGCGCGCGACCAGTCCGTACGTCGTCAGGATCAGGTCGAATCCGCCCACCGCCTGCCTGGCGTCCAGCTGGACGGATTTCCAGTCGTCGGGCGCCAGGTCGGAGGGATGCAGGATGCGGAAGGTGAGCGAAGGCGCGAACCGCAGAATCTCCGCCCGCCAGTTGGCCAGCAGCGACGCCGGCGCCACGAGGAGGCTGGGTTCCGTCGCCGGGCGCTCCGCCTTGCGTGCCAGCAGGAGCGCCAGCACCTGGATGGTCTTGCCCAGTCCCATGTCGTCGGCCAGACAGGCGCCGAGCCGCAGTTCCGTCATGAAGCGCAGCCAGTTGACGCCGGTCTTCTGATAGGGGCGCAAGGCGGCCCGCAGGGCGGGAATGGGAGCGCCGTCGCCGAGTTGCGCGGGATCGCGCAGGCGCGCCAGCGTGGCGGTCAGCCAGTCGCCCGCCTCGATGCCGCTCCAGGCCGCCGTCGCGGCCGCCGCCTCGGCGGTCGCCTGCCCCGCGCGGGTCGGCGCGCCTGACAGCAGGCGCATGGCCTCGCCGAAGGTGACGCCGCCGCCGGCGGTCCGTTCCGCCTGCTTCCAGTTCTCCAGCGCCGCCGCGAGTTGCGCCGGGTCCGCTTCGATCCAGCGGCCCCGGATCAGCACCAGCCCGCCGGCCGAGGTCATCAGCTGGTTCCACTCCGCGTCGGTCAGCGGTTCGCCATCCATGCTCTTCTCGACCTTGAAATCCAGGAGCGCGTCCATGCCGAAGCCGTTGCCGGGCGTTTCGCCGACGCGCACGCTCACCCGGGCGCGCGGGGGGTGTCCGCCGCGCCACAGGTCCGGCAGCCGCACCACGACGCCGCCCGCGTCGAGGGCCTGCGCGTCCTTCAGGAACCGATACGCCTGGGAAGGGGTCCAGGCCAGGGGCTTGAAGAGTGCGCCGGTATCCACGAGCTCGCGGGCCAGCGGGCTCTTCTCCGCCGCCGCGTGCACGGGCGCGAGCAGGCGCAACAGCGCCGCCTTGTTGCGTTCGCCGGCGTATTCGTTCAACGCCTCGGCCAGGGGGCGGTATTGCACGCGGCCCTGCCCCGAGACGCCTGCCGCGTAGGTGGCGAGGAAGGCAAACGGGTAATCGGGGTTCTTCCGGTTCTCGGCGAGATGAAAACAGACCCTCCCCACCATGCGCCAGACCGGGTTCAACGCCTGCAGGTAAGCGGCGGGGCCTTCGGCGTGCGCGGCGGCTTCCGCCCGGGCCTGCGCGTCCAGCACGCCCCAAAGGCCGGCCAGCGCCTCGACGTTCAGATACTCCCCGCCCCTGATGGGGGGCACCCGTTCCAGCCACGAGCGCCACTCGTCTTCGCCCGCGGGCGGGACGGGCAGGAGCTCCGTCGCGCCCGGGGCCATCCCGTGGCAGAAGCGCGACAGGTAGAGCCGTCCGAACTCGCGCCAGAACGCGACCGCTGCCGGCAAGGGCGTGTCCAATTCCCGCGAGGCCAGGTGCAAGACCCCCCGCGCCACGCCCTGCGCAAAGGCCGCGTCCACGCGTGCCGTGGCGGAGGGGTCCGGCCACGCTTCCTCGCCCCCCGCGGCATCCCAGTAGAGATGGCCATGCGGATTCACCGCCAGCGTAGGCCTGGATGTCGCGTCCTGCATGGCGGGGCATAGTGCGCGCAAACGCACCCCGTCTCAACCCGAATCTGGTGGAATCTGGCAACCGCTGGCCCATCCCGCTATTGGCTTGCTTTGGCGGGGGGATGGGGGCTACGGTTCAGGGCATGACAAACGACGTTCGCGAGCACATCCGGCCGGCCGAATTCGGCGACGCCGAGCCCATTTTTCGACTCATCAAATCGCACCCGCAGGAGTTGATCCCGCGCGCGCTCAGCGACATCGTGCAGAACATCGATCGTTTTCTGGTTTGCGAGCTGGAAGGCAAGGTGGCCGGCGCCGTGTCCTGGCACATCCTGCCGGAAGTGGGAGTGGCCCGGCAGCACGACGTCGAGATCGTCTCGCTGTGCGTCCAAGCCGACCACAAGGGCAAGGGCATCGGCCGGGCCCTCGTGGAGTGTGCCATTGAACGGATCAAGCCCCTGCGCACGTCCGAGATCATTGTTCTGACCTTCACCCCGGAGTTTTTCCGGCGCCTGGGCTTCGAGGAGGTGGCGAAGGCGACGCTGATCCACAAGATCTACGTGGGGTGCATCAACTGCACCAAATACGACTCGCCTTTCACCTGTCCCGAAGTCGCGATGCGGCTGCGTGTGTAGCGCAGGGCCGGTTCCGGAAACGAACAAAGCCAGGAAAACGTTTTGTTTCCTGGCTCTGCTCGATTCTGTCGGCCTTTGACCAGTAGGGCTGTTGAGATCTCGTAAGTTAGCATCTACTGAGATCACCGTAGTGCCAAACCAGTCTCGGTCAACTTATCTGAACGCAAGACGCGTGCCAACTTGCCGGGCGGATCGGCTGAGGCGCCTGAGTCGCGCTTAAATGACTGTCTATTAACCGGATGCAACATATTCTTCCGGCTGGCCGATTGGTGGCTTGTTGCACCCCTGTTGCGGCACAAAGTGTCGCAGTGAAACAGGCGCGGCCGCCCGCCTGCCCAGCCGCCGCGACCCCCGCGAGGCGGAGCCGATCCGAAGGACAGGCGGGCAGCCAGGGGGACGGGACGCCCCCAAGCCTCACGGTCAGGCCCCAGTCACCCTCGCCGGGATAGCGGCGGCGGATCGCCATCGCCGCGCCGCGCCTGTGGCGTTGGTGCTGGAGACGGCCGTCCCCGACCGTTACGCGCCAGGCGTCCCCCCTGCGTCGCCGGGGCGTTACGGGGCCTGTTGTTTGCCGCTGTTGTTTGACGCTTGCCATTGCCCCCGGCCTCGCTATAGTAACTCGTGCTGTGCAAGGGGTTGAAGAAGAGTTGGACGCGAAACGTTTCTATCCACGGGCGGCATACCATGGCAGCACACGCAGACGATCTGCCCAACAGAGTGGCGGCGGCAGCCGGGAAGCTGAAGATGGTGCAGATCAGCTTCGCCGACGAGCCGGCTGAGAAGCGCAGGCAGTATGCCACGGAAGTGGTCGAGCAGATGCTCGACACGATCATGCCCGACCAACGGGCCGAGTTCCTCGAACGGCTGCGCCGCGAGTTTCCGGTCTGGGACCAGGCGGCCGCGTTTGTCCAAGCCCCCGCCCGCGGCGTGGACGACGAGAAACCCGATGCCCTGCTCGATCGTTTCCTGGCGGCTGCGCAGTGGATGGGTGAAGAGGACAAGGCGAAGGTCGTCAGGCGCCTGGAGCTGGCCGGCTTCGCGGTGGTGCCCGCCCCCGAGGAACACGACTCCTCCGACAGCATGCCCGCCGCGGTCACGGGCGACGACGACGAAATGGTCCTGCCGAAGCGCATTCAGGACGTGCTGCAGTACCTGATGCGGGGCGCGGGCATCCAGCGGCTGGACCTGGCCCGCACCATGAAGCTCGCGCTGTTGCTGATCATTTTTGTCGGCAACGCCGACGACCTTGTCTGGAAGGCCTGGAAGACCATCGCGCCGCGGTCCGCGCTCAAGCGCGCCGTCAGCCTGCGCAAGGACATGGTCGCGTACATCAGCGGGAACAAGGAACTTTCCGGCGTGGATCTGAAGCGCAACATCGAGGTGCTGCAACGGTTGTCGGCGGCCATCATCGCCGCCATCGGCCAGGCGGGCACGCTCGTCACCCGCCAGCACCTGGCAAAATTCGCGCCGCAGGAGATCCAGGCCAAGGCCGCGCTGGAGGGTGGCAACGTCCTGGCCAGCCAGGAGTACAAATGCTGGAACCGCTACAACAAGATGGCGCGCGACCTGGAAGAGGATGTGATCGAACACGCCATCCGTGAGGCTTTGGCCAAGTACACGGAAACGCTGATGCAGGTACCGCAGGCGCCCGCCTCTTAAGCGGCTGGCGCACCGCCGCGTGTCGCGGAAAGGAGTGGCCCGATGTCGATGGTTGGCGAAGTACACTGGCACGAGGGATTGTTTCTGCAGCCCCACCACCTGCAGACCATGCAGCGCCACCTGCTCGAGCGCTTCGGCAGCGAGCGGCGGCTGGCCATGCCGTACGCCTACGGCGTGGTGGAAAGCCGCCTTTCCGCCGACGCGCTCGAGAACATGCTCATCCAGTTCGACCGGCTGCGCGCGGTCATGCCGAGCGGCATCGAGGTCAGCGTGCCCGAGCACGCCGACCTGCCCGCCCTCGACATCAAGGACCAGTTCGAGTCGGGCCGCGGCGGCTTCACCGTCTATCTCGGGGTGCCGCTCTGGTTCAGCGAGCGGGCCAACGCGGTGGATCGCGTGGACGCCGACTGGCGCGTGAAGCGCGTCTTCAAGGTGACCGAGGTGGACCGCCCGGACGAGAACACGGGCGAGAACCCGCAGCCCGTGCCGGTGCGGCGCGTCAACGCCCGCCTGCTGCTCGACAAGGACGACCACTCCGACATGGAGGTGCTGCCCATCCTGCGCGTGGTGCAGTCCACAGGCGAAGCGGTCGGCCTGCCGCGGCAGGACCCGCAGTTCATGCCCCCCTGCCTTGTGACGGGCGGCTCGACGGTCATGCGCGACCTGCTCCGCGACCTGGCCAATCAGGTCGAAGCGAGCCGCAAGGAGCTGGTGATCCAGATCAACCGCGGCGGGTTCAGCGTGGACAAGATGCGCGGCGTGCAGTTCGAGCAGATGCTGCGCCTCCAGATCCTGAACCGGTTCAGCGCGCGCCTGCCGCATCTCGCGCAGTGCCCGGTGCCCGAGGCGCCGCGCGTGTCGCCCTTCACGATGTATTTGGAGCTGCGCCAGCTGCTGGGCGAGCTCGCGGCGCTCTACCCGGACCGCGACCAGTTCGAGGTCGCGGCCTACGACCACGACGCGCCGGCCCTGGTCTTCTTCGAGCTGGCCAGCAAGATCCGCGCCCTGCTGCGCGGCTCCGTCAAGCCCAGCTTCATCCGCCTGCCCTTCCAGCTCGAAGCCGGCCTGCTCGTGGCGGCGCTCACCGACGAGCACCTCACGCGGCCGACCGACTACTTCCTCGGCATCAAGACCCGCGAGGACGCCCTGGCCGTCGCCAAGCTGGTCGAGGATCCGGACAAGTTCAAGCTGATGGCCCGCAGCCTCGGCGCGCGCGCGATCTGGGGGGTGCGGCTCGTGCTGGAGCGCCTGCCGCCGCTGGAGCTGCCCTCCGAGGCGGGTTTGATCTACTTCCGTCTGCAGCGCGGCGAAAGCCAGCGCATGTGGGAGCGCATCGTTGAAGAGAAGGCGATTGCCGCCCGCTGGCCCGGCATGGAGGCCGCGGACCTGCAGCTGGCGTTGTACATGACCGTTCCCAACCAGGAGGCCGGCACATGACCCTGCCCGAGCTGTGCGAACCCCTGTTCCACTATCTCTGCCGCTTGAACCGCGCGGCCCGCAGCGGCGGCAGTTGCGAGTACGCCATCGTACGCGCGGAAATCCGCACCCTGCTGGAAAAGATGAAGACCACGGCCGCCCAGAGCCCCGAGCTGAGCGAGCAACACGAGAAGATCAAGGACGCGCTGACCTTCTTCGTGGACTCGATGATCGTCGATGGGCGCCTGAGCATCTCCGAGCAGTGGCACAAGGAGCGCCTCGCCTACGATTTCAAGGAGCTCGCCGGCGACGAGAAGTTCTTCGACCTGCTGGACGCCGCCCTGGCCGACAAGAACAAGTCCGTCACGGAGCGGCTGGTGGTGTTCTACACCTGCCTGGGCCTGGGCTTCCAGGGCTTCTACGCGGGCAAGCCCGAGTACATCAAGAAGAAGATGCGCGAGCTGGCGTTGCGGATCAAGGACTACCTCAACACCGAGGAGCGCGCCAAGACCTGCCCGGAAGCCTACGAACACCTTGACACGCGCAACCTCGTCGAGCCGCCCGGCGCCAAGCTGCTGGGCATCGTGATTGCGATCGTGGGGCTCGTAATCGTGCTCTTCGTGACGAACGTGGTGTTGTACCGCCAGGCCTCGCGCGACCTTTCGGACGCGCTGAAGGTCATTCTGGCCCGCGACCCGGCCGCCGCACCGGCCGCCGGCTCATCCAAGGACACTTCCGGACGCTGAGAGGGTGCCGCCATGATGAACATGGACCGACTTGGACAAACCATCTACAGCATGCCTGTTTCGACCAAGGCGACCGCTGCCGTCTTGAGTTGTTCGGCGCTGTCGTACTTCGTCTACGCCTTCTTCGGGACCAAGGGGATGATGATCCTGCTGGTCGGGGCGCTCGTCGTCAGCGGCGTGCTGGGGCTTTATGGCCTGCTGATCCGCGGCTCGCGCAAGCGGCGCGCGGAGAGCTTCAAGGCCGATATGCGCGGCCAGGGCGCCGCTACGCCGCAGGGCCTCAACCAGGCCGGGCAGATCGCCATGCTCGACGACCTGCGCAAGAAATTCGAAGAGGGGCTCGATAAGTTCCGCGGCACGGGCAAGGACTTCTACAGCCTGCCGTGGTACGTGCTGGTCGGCGAACCGGGATCCGGCAAGACCGAGGCGATCCGCCACTCCAACATCGGCTTCCCGCCGGGGCTGCAGGACGAGCTCCAGGGCGTGGGCGGCACCATCAACATGAACTGGTGGTTCACGAACGACGCCGTCATCCTCGACCTGGCCGGCCGGCTCATGTTCTCCGACGTGAACACGGGCGACAGCTCCGAGTGGAACGTGTTCCTCAAGCTGCTCCGCAAGCACCGCCCCAACTGCCCGATCAACGGCCTGCTGCTCGTGATCCCGGCCGACAGCCTGATCAAGGACTCGCCCGAGACGATCCAGCGCAAGGCGACCAAGATCTCCCAGCAGCTCAACAACGTGCAGCGGGCGCTGGACGTGCGCTTCCCTGTTTTCGTCGTGGTGACCAAGTGCGACCTCGTGCTCGGCTTCCGCGAGTTCTTCGACGACATCGATTCGCCCGACCTGCAGAGCCAGATGTTCGGGTGGTCGAATCCCGATTCGATCGACCAGCCGTTCAACCCGGAGCTGACGGAGAAGTACCTGGCCGTCGTCAAGGATCGCCTGCTGCGCCGCCGGCTCACGCTGCTCCAGAACCCCGAGCCGTCGCACGACCTCTCCGACTCGCGCTTCGACGAGGTGGACACGCTGTTCGATTTCCCGGTGAGCTTCGAGGGACTGCTGCCGTCCCTGAAGCGCTACATGCAGACCATCTTCGTGCCCAGCGAATGGTCCACGAAGCCGCTGTTCCTGCGGGGCATCTACTTCAACTCCTCCATGCGCGAGGGCGCCGCGCTGGACGCGGAGCTGGCCAAGGTGCTGGGCATCGAGCCCGAGAGCCTGCCCGAGGGGCGCATCTGGGAACGCGACCGGGCGTTCTTCCTGCGCGACGTGTTCCTGGGCAAGATCTTCCCCGAGCGCGGACTGGTCACGCGCGCCTCCAACGTGCGCCGGCTGCATCTCCAGCGCCGCCTGCTCCTGCTGGGCTCCGGCGCGGCGGGCGTGCTGCTGCTGTTCCTGCTGACCTGGCTGGGCGGGCGGCAGCTGCAGAAGAACATCGGCCGCGAGAGCCAGTTCTGGAAGTTCGCGGCGAAGGAACTGGTTGATCCGGCCCGCCTGGACCACGGCCTGCTGCTGGTCGGCCCGGGGGCGGAGACCAACGCCCCGGGCTGCGTGTACCGCGGCGCCAATCCGGTGGCGCTGGAGATCGGCAAGGTCACGCTGAGCGGGTATCACCGGGAGCTGCAGGAGCTGATCCGGCAGCCGCTGCGCGTGCCGCGCATCTTCCGGATGTCGCGCCCCTTCGATCCCGGCCTTAACGCGATGCGGTTCCGGGCCCGGCGCGTCCTGTTCGACCTGGGCGTGTTCCAGCCCGCCATGGCGCAGGCCCGCGCGCGGTTGCAGGCCGAGGCGCCGGGAGGGTGGACCGCCGACGCGACCGTGGCCCTGGGCGAGCTGCTCCGCATCGAGGCGGATGCCGCCGGCCTGGCGTACCCGCCGGCCCGCAAGCCGGAGGGGCGGCTGGACCTGGGCGGCCTCTTCCGCTACACGCTGTCGGCCGACGACTTCGGCGCCTACCGCGCCAACGACGAGTCCGCCCAGCGCGAGGCGCTGACCTGGTCCTACACGCCGGACGGCGGCGGCGGCGCCTGGCCGCCGGGCTGGCTGCTGGGCGGTGCGACGCTGTCCTCGAACAAGCCGCTGGACTACGGCGTGCAGCGCTTCATCGAGCACTGCACGTCCGCGAAGGAGGCGAACGATCTCGACGACCAGCTGCGCCGCATCAAGCTGCTGTGGGAGTTGCTCGAGCAGTTCGAGGGCGACATGGTCAAGCGCTACAGCGAGGCCGAGAAGCTGCTCGTCGAGTTCCTGACGGCCAATATCGAACGCTTCCGCAAGCTCGAGGGCTTCCAGGCCGTCGAGCCGCAGTGGCGCGCGGAGTACGAGAAGATGGGCGGCGTCATGGAGCGGATCCAGAAGTCCTACGGCGACATGGACAGGGATTTCCAGGCGATCGCCATCTGCCGGCAGGCTGACGCCTCGCGAGCGTACGCCCTGCTGGTGTCCAATCTCGTGGCGATGGCGTCCGAACGCTTCAACGCGCTGCCGCTGCCAGAGGGCGGCGCCCGGCTGCGGGCCGCCACGGCGCCCCTGTCCAGCGGCCCGCTGCTGCACGAGGACGTGCGCGCCCGCATGGTGGAGGCCCTGCGCGCGCTGCGCGGTCGCTTCCCGGAAGCCACGGGCAAGGATCTGTCGGACTTCGTCGCGCTTTACCTGCGCGTGCGCGGCCTGGTCGGGGGCTACGGCGCCCGCTTCCCGGGGTTTGCGCCGGTCGTCGTGCCGGACAAGCTCAAGATCCGCGACCAGCACTGGAGCGACTGGCACGGACAGCTGCGCGATAACGGCGTGGCGGACCGCCATTTCGAGCTGGAGAAGCTCTGCCGGCAGATCGATCGCGTGTTCACGAACTACGCGGCGCTCGTGGCGGTCAAGGAACCGGCCGAGGACGTCCGGCGGCGGGCCGTTCAGGGCGTCGCCAATGCCCGCAACGAGAACTACGGCCGCAAGTGCGGCGACGTCATGCAGCGCTGGAACCAGCTGCAGGGCCAGGCCGTTCCGGACCGCGACAGCGTGCTGGACCTCGAGGCCCGCGCCTTTGTCCGCGACTACCTGGTGAACGCGACCCCGCAGGACGACTACGTGGGCCAGCACTGGGAGGATCTGGTGCACGCCTGCCTGAAGGCCATGGCCGACGACGTGATCGCCGAAGTGGACAAGGTCCTGCCCCAGCTCGACAAGTATGCGCGTTTTCCGCTGGACCTGCCCAAGGCCGATTCGACCGACCTCTCGCTCGAGGAGGTCACGGCCGTCGCCGCGTTGCTCAAGCAGGTTACGCCGCGCAAGGACGTGCCGGATGGCCGCCGCATCGCCGACGGCGCCCGCACCGAGCTGGCGCGCATGGACCAGCAGCTGGAACGGCTGCGGCAGCTGCAGCTGGCCAAGGACACGGTGACGTGGATCAACGCCGCCAACCGCCTCGTCGATTGCCTGCCCCGCACCGCGGACCGCGCGCTGACCTGCCAGATTTCGCTGCTGCCCACCGAAGACCAGCTGCAACTGCTGCGGGTTTTCGGCAAGCAGGGCATGAGCGACAGCATCATGGATATCTGGACGCGGCTCGAGCTGCACCAGGGCGGCGCGGCCAGCGAGCGCTTCCGCACGGCGGTGGGCGAGGCCGCGCGCGTGGGTTTCGTCAACTACCCGGGCGACCCCGTGCAGTTCCTGTTCTTCACGCACCACAGCGACACGATCGCCAGCCGCACGGTGTCCCACCCCGGCCCGTGGGGCGTGTTGCACATGCTGCACGCGCCGGTGGCCACCATTTCCAAGGCGGATCCCAAGCGCTGGACGGTCCAGGTCGTGCTGCAGGAGGACTCGGGCCGCGAACGCTGGCTCTGGCTCGACGTGCAGTTCAGCAAGGAACTGCCGCCGAAGGCCGAGTGGCCGCGGAAGCCGGCTGTTTTCCGGCGTGAATAGGGGACGAAGGAGCCGGGCGGGGCAGGGCCCGCGCGGGATGTGGCATGAACACACGAACGGACACGGGCGCCCAGCCTGGCGCGGTGCATGTCGCCGCCTTCGGCAAGCATCCGGGCTGGAACGACCACCTCGACGACCTGGGGCTCGACACCGCCGCGCTTGTGGCGGCCAAGCGGGCGCTCTACCTCGACGGGGTGCGCGGCAATATTGACGCCGGCGCGTGGGAAAAGCTCGAGGCGACTCACCGTCTGGAGGGGTTCCGGCACGTCTTCCTGTGGCGGACCTGCGGCAGCCTGCTGGCCGGGCGCATGTGGGCCTCCCGCGATGGCAAGGGCCGGGCCCGCTATCCCATGGTGGCGTGCGTCGAGCAGCCCGCGTGTTCCGCCGCCTGGCTTGTCTCCGCTGCGTTTCCGCGCCTGGAGGCGCTGGAACAGGCGTGCCGGCAAACGCTCGCCGCGGACGACGTGCGGCGGCTGGTCGAGGAGGCCCGCGTGGGCCTGCAGGCGGCGGCCGCCGGCGCGGAGAGCGAAGCCTGGCCCGCCTGGTTCGGCGATGCCCGTGCGCTGGCGGAACTCGCGGCGGGGGTGTGCACCGCCGAGAACCCCGATGCGTTCCTGCGCGTGCTTTACAAGGTGGAGCGGGATGCCGTGGCCTACACGCAGCCCCCGCCGCTCCGGGGCGCCGCGCCGGCGCCGCAGCATCTGCGCGTGCCCGCCGGCGACGCCGCCGAGACGCGCTCGCTGGCTTTGTGGATGGGGTTGTTGCTGACGGTGCTCGATCCGGCGACGCCGCTGTTCGTGGCGCGGCCGCTGGGCGCCGACTGGGTGGACGTCGTCCTGGGTGCGCCCGCCACCCCGCAGTTCTACTGTCTGCTGGCGACTCCCGCCGCGCTGCCGCGGGTGTCGGACATTCCCTACACGCTTGACGAGGCCTTCCGCACCGGCGCGGTCAAGCGCATCGAGGGCTGGCGCGCGGGCCTGCCCGCCCTGGACCCCGCCATTCTGCGCGCCGCCGTTGAAGGCAACGGCCTGGCCCGGCAGCTGTTCGGGGGTCTGCGGTCTTTGTTCGGAGGCAGGGGGTAGAGGCGGCCGGAACCGGTCCCCGCCATACGAGGTTGGAGCATGGCTTATCGTCTGGTTGTACAACGCGGCGAGCCGCCCGGCGGGGTCTTCGACCTGCGCGACGGCGATAACCTCGTCGGCCGGTCGCGCAAGCGCTGCAACATCGTGCTGGGCACCAACGCCGCCGATGTGTCGGGCGAGCACCTCCTGATTTTCGTGGCCGGGGACCATGTCGAAGTGGAGAACCTGGGCCGGAACGGCTCCCGGCTCAACGGAGAGCCTCTCGCCGGCCGGACCGTCATCCACGCGGATCAGCGTCTGACCCTGGCCGCCAGCGTGGAGCTGTGGTTCGAGCGGATTTCCGCGCCGGCCGGTGCGCCGCCTGTCCCTGCCTCCCCAGCGGCCCTCTCGGCGGTCATGGAGCTCGAAGAGACCCCCGGGCGGCTTCTGTCCGAACGCACGCCTTCCGTGCCGCCGCCCCCCGTCACCCCGCCGCCGATCGTTCAGCCCCCGGCACCGCCGGTTGCGCCGCCGCCGCCTCCTCCTGTCCCGCCGACGCCCGCGCGGGCCGGCGGCCGGATCGAGGACGAGTGGCTCGATTCGCGGGCGGACGCCGTGCCGTCGCACGTATCCACCGCGCGCGGCGTTCCCGCCGCGCCGACTCCGGCGGCTGCATCCGACAGGCTGGGCGACGCCGACGAACACGAAATGGATTCCGGCTTTCTGCAGATCGCGGCCCCGCCTGCCGCCGGGAAGGGTGGGGCGCCGCCTTCCGCGCCGCCTTCCTCCGTACTGGGCCTGGGCGACATCAAGCTGGGCTCGCATGTGTCAGACGTGCGCGATTCCGTGGGCGCTATTGACGACGAGCTGTTCAAATCGCTGCGCGCGGAGGTGGAGGCCGCCGGCCCCGCGCTGGATGACGCCGCGCAGAAGACGCGTGGGATCAGCCCCGAAGTCATCGAGTACATGCGCCGCCGGCAGCAGCGCAAAGAGCGCCTGATCATGCTGGCCGTCGGGTCTGGCGTACTACTGCTGCTGGGCGGCCTGGCGTGGCTGCTGTTTGGAAGGTGACGCCTCCGATGTCGAAACGACTCAAGCTCCAACTGCTCTGCGACGGCAAAGTGCTCTTCGAGACGCTGGCGAACGACCTGCCGCCGGAGTTGACGATCGGCCGCGGCGCCACATGCGCGTGGCGGCTGCCGACCGAGCTTTCGCTCATCAGCCGTGAGCATGCCCGGCTGCTGCACGAAGGCGGCCGGGTGGTGGTGCGCGACCTGGGCAGCCGCAACGGCGTGCAGTGCCGGGGCACGCCCATCACGGAGAAACTGCTGGCGGCCGGCGACGAGATCGCGATCGGCGACTGCCTGCTGCGGGTGGAAGCCGTGGGCGCCGCCGGGCAGGCGGGCGCCGCGTTGCTGGGGCGCTTCGGCGATCTGAAAGGCAAACGCTACGCGCTGGAGAAGGACGTGTTCGTGATCGGCTCCGGCCAGGAGGCGGACCTGCGCATCGACAGCCCGATGGTTTCGGGGCGGCACGCCGAGCTGCGGCGCGGGGTCGACAACGCCTGGTCGTTGCGCGACCTGGGCAGCACCAATGGCACGGCGGTCGGCGGTCGGCGCCTGGAGCGCGATGAGGCTGTGGCGTTGCGTCACGGCACGCGTTTCTACGTGGCCCAGTACAGCTTCGCGCTGGACACCGGCAAGCTGGTGGCGGCGGATAAGTGGCCGTGGTTTCTGCTCGGGTTGGCGGCTATCGCGGGCGCGGCGTTGCTGGTCATCCTGCGCCTTTGCCTGCCGGGCGGCGGGGGCTGGGAGGCGAAGGCGCTGGCGGCGGCGGGCCGTGAGCAGTTCGACGAGGCCTTGCGGTGGGCGGACAAGGCCGTGCAGGCGCAGGCCGGGCGGCCCGGGGCCGCCGAGGCGGCGGCGCTGCTGCAGCGCATCACGCTCTGGCGCGATACGCAGGCCGCCTGGCAGCGCGGCCAGGCGGCCCTGGCCACGAACGGGTGGGCCGCGGCGGAGCCCGCGCTGGCCAGCCTCACGGGCCGCACGGAACAGGCCTGGCAGTGGAACACCAACGCCGCCACCGATCTGCGCGCCTCGGCGGTTGCCGCTGCCCGGCTCGTGCGCGCTTGGCGCCACGGAACCGACAGCCTGGAGGGCGGCGCGCAGACGGAGGCCCTGGTTGAGGCGGTCGCCGAGCTCGACGAGGCGCTGGCCACCTTGCGTCAGCCCGTGCGGCCGGCGTTGTCCGGGCTGCGCGACCAGGCTGGCGCCTTGCGCGGCCGGCTGCGCCAGGCGGTGGAGGAGTGGGGTCCCATCCACGCCGCCCTTGAGCCCGCGACCGGTTCGCTGGCCGTGGCGGAGGCCCGCCTGGACGAGCTGGCCCAGCGGCCGGGGCCGCATCGCGAGCGGACGCACGGGCAGCTGGCTGGCGTGCGGCAGCTGCGCGGCGCGCAGGCGGCCCTGGACCGGGCGACGCTGGCCCTGGCCGCTCTCGACGGCGCCGGCGCGGAGAAGCAGCTGGCCGAGGCCGCCCGCCTGCTGACGCCGCCGCCCGGTGTGACGCTGCACCCGGCCCTGGCCGCCCCGCGGGAGCGCCTGGGGCAGCAGGTCGCCGCTCTGCGCGCGGTCAATGGCGGGGTGGTCGCCCTGGCGGCGGCCGGCGGGGCGACCGCGCTGCGGCAGGCGCTGGCGACCTGGACCAACCAGGTCGCGCTGGCGGCCGTGCTGCAGTGGCCCGGCCCCGGCCAGGTCGCGCCCAGCCTGTTCCGCGAAGCGCCGCGGGACGAGCTGGACCGGTACCTGGGCTACGAGAACCTGACAGGTTTCTATATGGATGTCGCGGGCCAAACCCGGCTGCGCGCGCGCAGCACGCCTTTC
This sequence comes from uncultured Victivallales bacterium, assembly GCA_964402115.1. Taxonomy (GTDB): domain Bacteria; phylum Verrucomicrobiota; class Kiritimatiellia; order UBA8416; family CAYOBW01; genus CAYOBW01. The sequence goes on along the minus strand of CAYOBW010000027.1, from coordinate 20,085 downwards.
CCGACGGAACTGGAGCGGCTGGACAAGCTGGTTGGCCCGGCTGCCCTGCTGGTCCAGGCGGCGGACGCGTCCGCGCCGTCCGCGCCGGCTGGCACGCTTGGCACGCTGGCCGAGGCGGCCCGCCGGTTGCTCGCCGTGCGCACCCAGGTGGCGGCCGACATGACGCGCGCAGCGGCCACGCGCAGCGGGCGGGAGCGGCTGATAGCCGCCGCCGTTGCGTTACAGGTGGCGCCGGCGGCCGATGCGTTGACGGTCGAGGTGGACGGGAAGGCGCAGCCGCTCAAAACGCTGGCCCGGGACTGGTACGCGGCCGATGGAGGGCTGCTTGCGCCCAAATAACGATGGACAAAGCACCCCGCGATCTCAGCGACATGGTCCTTGTCTTTATTGGAGCGGTTTGATAGAAATACTTTGCACAACGGACTAGGGAGGTATGCGTGAGCTTCGATCCCGAGAGTCTCTTGCAGGACATATTGCCCGACGCCCCCTGTGGCGAGAATCTCGAATACGATCCAGCCTTTGCCGAGCTTGAGCGGCTGGTCCGCGGTACGCCCGAAACGCAGTTCCGCGCGGCCGAGGAGCCGGACTGGAAAGCCGTGCGGGACCAGGCGCTGGAGCTGTGCGGTCGCACCCGCGACCTGCGGGTGCTGCTTTATCTCCTGTCCGCCCTCGTGCGCCTCGACGGGGTGAGCGGTTTGCGCGACGGTCTGACCCTGCTGCGCGGGGCGCTGGACCGGTACTGGGAAACCGTGCACCCCCAACTCGACCCCGACGACGGCAGCGACCCGCTTGAGCGGCTGAACGCGCTGGCCGCCCTCGCGCCCCCCACTGGCGGCTTCGAAGACCGCATGAAGCTCAGGGACGCGATCCTGGATGCGCCGCTGTGCGCCTCGCGCCAGATCGGCCGGTTCGGGCTGCGGCACTTGCTGGTGGCCCGGGGCGAGCTGTCGGCGCCGCCACCCAAGCCGGGCGAGACCCGGCCCGACGCAAGCCTGATTGCGGCCGCCTTCGAGGATTCGGACATCAACGAGCTGCACACGTGCGAGGGCGCGCTGCAGCAGGCGCTCGAGCAGGCCAGCGGCATTGACGCCTGCCTGACCCGCCTGGTGGGCGTCGGACGCACCGTGAACCTGGATCCCCTCAAGCAAACCGTGAAGCAGGCGCTCGCCGAGGTTTCCCAGGCGCTGGGCCGTCGCGGTTACGCGTCGGCGGCCGTGGAGGGGGCCGCGTCGGCGGCGGGCGCCAGCCCGGCGGCGGGGGGGAGCACGGCTGCCGCGCCCGGCGAGATTGCGAGCCTGGACGATGTGCGGCGCGCTTTCGACAAGATCTGCCAGTACTACGAGCGGCAGGAGCCGTCCAGCCCGGTGCCCCTGCTGGTGAAGCGCGCGCGGCGACTGGTCGGCAAGAGTTTCCTGGACATCGTGCGGGACATGACGCCCGGGGCGATGAGCCAGGTGGAAGTCATCAGCGGCGCGCCGCCCCCCGAGGGGACCTAAGGCGCGCCCGGAGTGAATCGCGGCCGGTGGCCGCGGTGCGGTTGGCGTGGGTGAATAGAAGCAGGGATGCAGCGGCGGCGCGGCGCGGTGTCACGCGGCCGAACGGTGGAAGGAGGAGTTATGGGGAAGAAACAGAGCTCGCAGAAATTCATTGCCCGCAACCGGGCGCCACGCGTGCAGATCGAGTATGATGTCGAGCTGTACGGGGCGCAGAAGAAGGTCAACCTGCCGTTCATCATGGGCGTGATGGCGGATCTCTCCGGCAAGCCGGCAGAGCCGCTGGCGGCCGTGCAGGACCGCAAGTACCTCGAAGTTGACGTGGACAACTTCGACGAGCGCATGAAGGCGATGAAGCCGCGCGTGGCGTTCGCCGTTCCGAACACGCTGACGGGCGAGGGCAATCTCAGCGTGGATCTCAGCTTCGAGAGCATGGAGGACTTTTCCCCTGCTGCCGTCGCGAAGAAGGTGGACGCGCTCAACAAGCTGCTCCAGGCGCGCACGCAACTGGACAACCTGCTGACCTACATGGATGGCAAGAGTGGGGCGGAGGAACTCGTCGGCAAGCTGCTGAAGGATCCCGCGCTGCTGCAGGCCCTGGCTGCGGCCCCGAAACCGACAGGAACCGAGAAGCCGGAGGAGGGTTGATTCCATGGCAGACGCACAACTTCAAGCCCAACAGGCGGCGCAGGTAGGGGAAGTCAACGAGTTTGAAGCGCTCCTGCAGAAGGAGTTCAAACCGAAGAGCGACAAAGCCAAGGACGCGGTGCAGACCGCGGTCCGGACGCTGGCGGAGCAGGCTCTGTCCCAGACGCAGCTCGTCTCCGACGACGTGCTGTCGTCCGTCAAGGCGATCATCGCCGAGATCGACAAGAAGCTGACGGAGCAGATCAACCGCATCATCCACCACGAGGATTTCCAGGCGCTGGAAGGCTCGTGGCGCGGGCTGCACCACCTCGTTTCCAACACGGAGACGGACGAGACGCTGAAGATTCGCGTCATGAACATCTCCAAGAAGGAGGTGGCGAAGACGCTGAAGAAATACAAGGGCACGCTGTGGGATCAGAGCCCGCTCTTCAAGAAGCTGTATGAAGACGAGTATGGCATGCCCGGCGGCGAGCCGTTCGGCTGCCTGATCGGCGACTACTACTTCGACCAGAGTCCGCCCGACGTGGCGATGCTCGAAGGCGTGGCGCAGATCGCGGCCGCGGCGCACTGCCCGTTCATCTCGGCGGCGGCGCCGTCGCTGATGAACCTCGAGTCGTGGCAGCAGCTGGGCGACCCGCGCGACCTGACGAAGATCTTCCAGACCGCGGAGTACGCCCCGTGGCGTTCGCTCCGCGAATCGGAGGATTCGAAGTACCTCGGGTTGACGATGCCGCGCAACCTCGCCCGGTTGCCTTACGGGGCCAAGACGGATCCGGTGGACGAGTTCGACTTCGAGGAGGACACCTCGGGCTCGCACGAGAAGTACACCTGGTCCAACGCCGCGTTCGCGATGGGCGTGAACATCAACCGCGCGTTCAAGCTGTACGGCTGGTGCTCGCGCATCCGCGGCGTGGAGAGCGGCGGCATGGTCGAGGGGTTGCCCTGCCATACGTTCCCGACCGACGACGGTGGCGTGGACATGAAGTGCCCGACCGAGATCGCGATCACCGACCGCCGGGAGGCGGAGCTCGCGAAGAACGGCCTGATGCCGTTGTCGCACTGGAAGAACACGGACTACGCCGTGTTCGTCGGCGCCCAGTCCCTCCACCAGCCCGCGGAGTACGAGGATCCGGATGCGACGGCCAACGCCCGCCTGGGTGCGCGGCTGCCGTACCTGTTCGCCGTCTGCCGTTTCGCGCACTACCTGAAGTGCATCGTGCGCGACAAGATTGGCTCCTTCAAGGAGCGTAGCGACGTGCAGGACTGGTTGGAGCGCTGGATCACCCAGTACGTCACGGCTGACCCGAATGCCTCGGAAGAGACCAAGGCGCGGTATCCGCTGGCGGCGGCTGAAGTGGTGGTTGAGGAAGATGAGGCGAACCCGGGCTATTACAACGCCAAGTTCTTCCTGCGTCCGCATTACCAGTTGGAAGGACTGACCGTGTCGCTGCGGTTGGTCAGCAAGTTGCCGTCTGTCAAGGCGGGTGGCAAGTAGCGCCAGAGGCTGGCGCGGCTGAGTTGAGTCAAGGCGGAACAGGGTGTGTCCGCGACGCGGCGGAGCGACGGTCGCTCCGCCGCGGCAAGAGGGTGGTAGCAAGGTTAGGAAAGGAGTATCCATATGGCGTTCGACTGTTTCATCAAGATTGACGGGGTTCCCGGGGAATCCACGGACGACAAGCACAAGGACTGGATCGAAGTGCTGTCGTACAACTGGGGCATATCGCAGGCGTCCAGCGGCTCCCGCAGTTCGGGCGGGGCGCGTTCGGCGGAGCGGTGCGACCACCAGGACTTCACGATCGTCCACTCGCTGGACAAGGCCAGCGCCAAGCTGGCGTTGTTCTGCTGCAAGGGCGAACACATCAAGAACATCAAGATCGAGCTGTGCCGCGCCACGGGCGACAAGCAGAAGTACATGGAGTACGTGCTGTCGGACTCGATCGTCAGCTCCGTCCGTCCGGGCGGTTCGGCAAATGGCGGCGAAACGTTGCCGCTCGAGGAAGTGGCGTTCAACTACGGCAAGATCGACTGGGTGTACACCGAAACTGACCACCAGACCGGCAAGCCCAAGGGCGATATCAAGGGCTTCTGGAGCCTGGTCGAAAACAAGGGTGGATGATGAACCGCCGGGCGGGCGACGCCGATGTCGTCCGCCCGGCTCTTTTTTTTGCCGCCGGACTCAGGGGTTCGACCCCTGGACGCTGCACCGGCGGCGCGCAGGGGGCGCCCGCGAAGGGGCGCTGGTGGGAGGCAACGTATGACCGCACAGGAGTGCTTGAAAGCCGGCGACCTGGATGGGGCGTTGAAGGCGTTGCAGAGCGAGATCCGCAACAACCCCGCCAGGAAGGAGTTGCGCATTTTCCTGTTCCAGTTGCTGTGCGTGCGGGGCGAGTGGGAGCGGGCGATGACCCAGCTCAACGTCGCCGCCGAGCTCGATCTCGACAGCAAGCTCATGGCCGAGATGTGTCGCCCCGCTTTGAACAGCGAGGCGTTCCGGGCGGAGGTTTTCGCAGGCAAGCGCTCCCCGCTCATTTTCGGCGAGCCCGCCGCGTGGGTCGCCCAGCTCGTGCAGGCGCTGCCGCTGTGGACGGCTGGCCAGGTCGAAGCCGCGGCCGCGCTGCGCGATCAGGCTTTCGAGGCTGCGCCGACCGTCGCGGGGCGGATTGACGACCAGCCCTTCGCGTGGATTGCCGACGCCGATTCGCGGCTCGGCCCCATGCTGGAGGCGGTTGTGGACGGACGCTACTACTGGATTCCCTTCTCCAACATCCAGACGATCGTTTTCGAAGAGCCTAAGGACCTGCGCGACGTCGTCTGGCTGCCGGCCCACTTCACCTGGGTCAACCGTGGCGAGGCGTTCGGCCTGATTCCCGTGCGCTACCCGGGCTCGGAACACAGCGCGGACGCGGCGTTGCGGCTGGCGCGCAAGACGGAATGGCAAGACTTGGGCAGCGACTGTTTTGTCGGGAGCGGGCAGCGCATGCTGGCGACGGATGCCGGCGAGTCCCCGCTCCTCGAAGTGCGGCGCATCGCGATGGAGGCTGCGCCGGCGTCCGCGGACGCCGGGCCGGCCGCGGCGACGGATGGGGATTCCCATGGCTGAGCTGACTCCCCGGGAACGCCTGCAGCCCTGCCTGCTGGACCGGCTCACGGATGACGAGCCGGACCAGCAGAAGGAGAGCCGCGATGCGCGTGTCATACCCCTGCAGCGCTACCGGCGGGCGGTCCTGCGGGACATGGCCTGGCTGTTGAACACCGATTGCCACACCGAGACCGAAGAGCTGGCCGAGTTCGAGCAGGCGGCGCTGTCCGTGCTGAATTACGGCGTGCGCGATGTGTGCGGCCTCTCCATCAGCGGGTTCAACATCGAGGAGCTCGAGCGCAAGATGCAGCTGGCGCTGCGCACGTTCGAGCCGCGCATCCTGCCGGGGTCGCTCTCGGTCAAGGCCCTGGTGGACCCGCACCAGATGAATCAGAGCGCCCTGTCCTTCGAGATCAAGGGCGAGCTGTGGGCGCAGCGCGCGACCGAGGCCCTGTACATCAAGACGGAAGTGGACCTGGAAACGGGCCGGTGGGAACTGGCCGGCGGCGGAAGCACATGAATCGCGGACTGCTCGGCTACTATGAACGCGAACTCCAGCACGTGCGGGGGATGGCGAACGAGTTCGCCCGTGAGTTTCCGAAAATCGCGGGCCGCCTGACGCTCGAGGAGTTCGAGTGCGCCGACCCTTACGTCGAGCGGCTGTTCGAGGGTTTCGCCTACCTCACCGCGCGCGTGCAGATGAAGTTCGATGCCGAGTTCCCGCGGCTGACCCAGTCCATCCTGTCCACCGTGTACCCCCATTTTCTTTCGCCGACGCCCTCCATGGCGGTGGTGCAGTTCCAGCCGAACCTGCAGGAGGCGGATCTCTCGCAGGGTTTTCGCATCAAGCGTGGCGAACCGCTGCGCAGCATCATCGGGCGCGGCGATCGGACGGCCTGCGAGTATCGCACGGCGCAGCCGGTCACCCTCTGGCCGCTCCGGATCGTGGGCGTCGACTATTTCATCCGGGAGCTGGCGGCGCTCGATCTGCCGCCGGCGCTGAAGCCGAAGGCCGGGATCCGCATTCGGCTGGAAGTGCCGCCCGGACGCAAGTTCTCGGATCTCAAGCTCGATAGCCTGCCGTTCTTCATCCGCGGCACGGGCGAGCAGCCCGTGCGGCTCTACGAGCAGATTTTCGGCCACGCCAGCCAGGTCGTGGTGCAGCCCGTGCAGAAGCCGGTGGCGTGGCACGAGGTGCTGCCGCCGGAGCGTCTGCGGCGCGTGGGCTTCGAGGACGACGAGGCGCTGCTGCCCGTGGGGGTGCGCTCGTTCCAGGGCTATCGCCTCCTGCACGAGTACTTCGCCTTTCCGGAACGTTTCCTGTTCTTCGAGGTGTCGGGCTTGCAGCGGGCCATCAGCCGGTGCACGGACAACCGGTTGGACATCATGATCCTGACCAACCAGGGCGATCTGGAACTCGAGAACCGCCTGGATGCCGGGAACCTCGCGCTCTTCTGCACCCCGATGATCAACCTTTTCCCGAAGGAAGCGGACCGCATTCACCTGGAGGATCGCTTCTCGGAGTTCCACGTCATTCCCGACCGCACGCGGCCCAAGGACTTCGAGGTGTACCAGATCACGGACGTGGCCGGCTACCGGGCCCAGGCCGGCGAGGAGCAGCGGTTCCGCCCGTTCTACGCCTCCAACGATTTCGACGCCTCGAGCGAGACCGGCGGCGCCTACTACACCGTCAACCGCGTGCCGCGCGTCGTGTCGTCGCAGGAAAAGCTGAAGGGACGGCGGTCGAACTACGTGGACAGCGAGGTGTTCCTGGCGCTGGTCGACGCGCGGGCGCTGCCGTACCGCGCCGACCTGCGCCAGCTTGGCGTCCGGACGCTTTGCACGAATCGCGACCTGCCGCTGATGATCCCGCTGAACCAGGCCTCGACGGATTTCACCATGCAGACCACGGCCTGCGTGGCCTCCATTCGCTGCCTGGCCGGCCCCACGGCGCCGCGCCCGGCGTTCATGGAGGGCGAACTGGCGTGGCGCGCCATCAGCCACCTGTCGCTCAATTACCTCTCGCTGGTCGATACGCCGGGAGGCGAAGGAGCGGCTGCGCTGCGCGATCTCCTCAAGCTGTACGCGGACCCGCACGATCACCAGACCCGCAAGCAGATCGAGGGGGTCAGCGTCGTAGCCAGCCAGCCCGTCACCCGGCGGATCGTCTCGAACGGGCCGATTGCCTTTGCGCGGGGGCTGGAAGTGGCCGTTACGCTCGAGGACAAGGAATTCGAGGGGGTGGGGGTGTTCCTGCTGGGCGCCGTGCTCGAACGCTTCTTCGCCAAGTATGTTTCCATCAACTCGTTCACCGAAACCGTGATCCGCACGAAGCGGCGCGGGGAGATCATGCGATGGCCGGCGAGGCTGGGGATCCGACAGGTGTTGTGATGGAGCGGCTGCGGGCCGATCCGACGGCGTTCGACTTCTTCCAGGCCGTGCGCTGGATCGAGTGCGCCCACCCGGAGCGCCCGCGCGTCGGCCACTCCGTCCGCGCCGATGACGATGCCGTGCGCTTCGGCCAGAAGCCCGGCCTGAGCTTTGCCCCCGCGGCGATGGAGCAGGCGGAGGCGGGGCCGGCCGGCCGCCTGCGGCTCTTTGTCAACTTCATGGGGCTGCTGGGGCCCAACGGGCCGCTGCCGGCCCACCTGACCGAATACGCCCGCGACCGCGTGCGCAATCACCGTGACCAGGTTTTCGTGCGTTTCCTTGACGTCTTCCACCAGCGGGCCATCTGCCTGTTCTACGACGCCTGGGCGCGCAATCACCAGGCCGTCAGCCACCAGCGCCAGGGCCTCGAGGACCGGATTGCCATCTACATCGCCAGCACCTTCGGCCTCGGCATGGAGTCCCTGCTCAACCGCGATGCCGTAACCGATCTTGCCAAATTGCACTACAGCGGGCATCTTGTCTGCCAGACGCGGCACCCCGGCGGGCTGGAGGCGATTCTCGCCGACTACTTCGGGTTGCGGGCGAAGATCCAGGAGTTCGTGGGGCAGTGGCTCACGCTGCCGGAGAACTGCCGCTGCCGGCTGGGCGAGACGCCGCAGACCGGGGCCCTGGGGCGGACGGCCATCGTGGGGGCGCGCGTGTGGGATTGCACGCAGCGCTTCCGGCTCCGCCTGGGCCCGATGGGCTACCGCGAGTACGAGCGCATGCTGCCGGGCGGGGCGAGCCTCAAGCGCCTGCAGGCCTGGGTGCGCAACTATGTCGGCGACCAGTTGAGCTGGGAGGTCCAGCTCGTGTTGAAGAAGGAGGAAGTCCCCGCGGCGGAACTCGGCAAACGCGGCCAGCTGGGCTGGTCGTCGTGGCTGAAGAGCAAGCCCTTCGCGCGGGACGCAGAGGATCTGGTGCTGCGGCCGATGGGCTAGCCGCGGCACGGGTGGCATGGCAAAGGGAACGAACCTATAGCGAACGGAGGGCGTCATGGCGGACATCAGTCGGGTGGCATTGTTCGGGAAGTTGAACGAACTCGGTTACAAGTCGGTGGAGGGGGCCACGGTTTTCTGCAAGCTGCGTGGCAACCCGTACGTCGAGCTGCTGCACTGGCTGCACCAGGTGCTGCAGCAGCAGGATTCCGACATGCACCACATCGTGCGGCACTTCGGCCTGAATCCCTCCCGGCTGGCCGCGGACCTCACCGCCGCGCTCGACAGCCTGCCGCGCGGAGCGACGTCGATCTCCGACTTCTCGCCGCACCTCGAACAGGCGATCGAGCGCGCCTGGGTCTTCAGCACGCTGCTTTTCGGAGAGACGCAGGTGCGCACGGGCCACGTCGTCGCGGCCCTCCTGAAGACGCCCGACCTGAAGCACATCCTGCCGAACCTGTCGAAGGAGTTCGCCAAGATCAAGCTGGAAGACCTCACCGACAACTTCGCCAAGATTGTCGCCGGATCCCCCGAGGAGCACATGGTGACCAAGGACGGCTACCGCGTGGGCGGCGGGGCGACGCCGGGCGAGGCCAGCCAGGCTGTCGCACCGGCCCAGATGGGCAAGCAGGAGGCGCTCGGCCGCTACTCCGTCGACCTGACGGCCAAGGCCAGGAAAGGTGACATGGACCCCATCCTCGGGCGCGACGAGGAGATCCGCCAGATCATCGACATCCTCATGCGCCGCCGCCAGAACAATCCGATCCTGACGGGTGAGGCGGGCGTCGGCAAGACCGCGGTCGTGGAGGGCTTCGCCCAGCGCATCGCGCAGGGCGACGTGCCGCCTCCGCTGCGGGACGTGGCGCTGCATTCGCTCGACCTCGGGCTCCTGCAGGCCGGCGCGAGCATGAAGGGCGAATTCGAGAATCGCCTGCGGCAGGTGATCGAGGAAGTGCAGGCCTCGCCGAAACCCATCATCCTGTTCATTGACGAGGCGCACCAGCTGATCGGGGCGGGCGGCGCGGCCGGCCAGAACGACGCCGCCAACCTGCTCAAGCCCGCGCTCGCGCGCGGCACGCTGCGCACGATCGCGGCGACGACCTGGGCCGAGTACAAGAAGTACTTCGAGAAGGATGCGGCCCTGACCCGCCGCTTCCAGGTGGTCAAGGTCGAGGAGCCGTCCGAGGAGAAGGCGATCCTCATGATGCGCGCCCTGGCGGGCGTGAGCGAGAAACACCACCGCGTGCAGGTCCTGGACGAGGCCCTGGTCGCGTCCGTGCGGCTCTCGCACCGCTACATCCCGGCGCGGCAACTGCCGGACAAGTCGGTGAGCCTGCTGGACACGGCCTGCGCGCGCGTGGCGATCAGCCAGCACGCCACGCCGGCCGAGGTGGAGGACTGCCGCCGGCGCATCGCGGCCCTGGATACGGAAATCGAAATCGTGACGCGCGAGGAGGCCACGGGCGTGGACCACAAGGACCGCCGCGCCGAGACGGAGGCGAAGCGGGAAGTGGAGCGCGCGCGCCTGAAGGAGCTGGAGGAGGCGTGGCAGAAGGAGAAGCAGCTCGTGGACCAGATCCTCGAGCGTCGCGCGAAGCTGCGCACGCTGTCCGCGCAGAAGGACGACAAGGCCCAGTCGGGAGCCGTGGCCCCGGACACGAGCGCCGAGCGCGCCGCGCTGCTGAAGGAGCTGCAGGAGCTGCAGCCCAAGCTGGCCGCCATGCAGGGCGAGCGGCCGCTGATCCTGCCGAGCGTGGACGAGCAGGCCGTGGCGGCCGTGGTCGCCGACTGGACCGGCATCCCCGTCGGCCGCATGGTGAAGAACGAGATCGACGCCGTGCTGAAGCTGGCCGAGACGATGGAGAAGCGCATCATCGGCCAGCGGCATGCGCTCGACACCCTGGCCCGGCGCATCCAGACCTCGCGCGCGCGGCTGGACAACCCCAACCGTCCCATCGGCGTCTTCATGCTGGTGGGGCCGAGCGGCGTCGGCAAGACCGAGACCGCCCTCGCGCTGGCCGAGGTGCTCTACGGCGGCGAGCAGAACGTTATCACGATCAACATGAGCGAGTTCCAGGAAGCGCACACGGTTTCCACGCTGAAGGGTGCGCCTCCGGGATACGTGGGCTACGGCGAGGGCGGTGTGCTGACGGAAGCGGTCCGGCGGCGGCCTTACAGCGTCGTGCTGCTCGACGAGGTGGAGAAAGCGCACCGCGACGTGCATGAGATCTTCTTCCAGGTCTTCGACAAGGGGAAGATGGAGGATGGCGAGGGGCGGGAAATCGACTTCAAGAACACGATCATCCTGCTGACCAGCAATGTCGGCACCGACCTCATCGTGAACATGTGCAAGGATCCGGAGCTGCTGCCGACGCCCGAGGGCGTCGCGACCGCCCTGAAGGATGCGCTGCTGAAGGTGTTCCCGGCCGCGCTGCTTGGGCGTCTCGTGGTGATGCCGTACTACCCGATCAGCGACGCGGTGATGCGCCTGATCATCCGGCTGCAGCTCAATCGCATCGTCAAGCGCGTGCGCGAGAACCACAATGTCGAGCTCGCCTATGGCGAGGAACTGGTCGACCTGGTGGCCCAGCGCTGCACCGACGTGCAGAGCGGGGCGCGCGCGGTGGATGCCATTCTCACGCGTACCCTCCTGCCCGAAATCAGCACGGAGTTTCTGCAACGCCTGATGAACAACGTGCCGATCAACAGGGTGACCATCGGCGTGGCGGATTCGACGTTCTCGTACAAGTTCGAGTAAACGCGGCTGCGTGACGATGCGGCGCGGGAAAACGGTTGGGCGCGGCGCAGCGGGTCGCGCAGGAGGTGTTTTATGGCTATGGCCCAGGCAAGCCAGCGCGAACGGAATCTGGCGATCGAATCGCCGCTCGGCACGGATGTGCTGCTGCTGCGCCGGTTCTCCGGTGTGGAGGAATTGGGGCGGCTGTTCCGCTTCGATCTGGATCTGCTCAGCGAGAGGCCCGACATCAACTTCGACCAGATTGTCGGCCACAATGTCACCGTGCGCGTGCAGTTGCAGACCGGCGCCCAGCGGTACTTCAACGGCTTCATCAGCGAGTTCAGCCAGTTGTCGGTTGGGCGCCCCGGCGGCTACTCGACCTACCGGGCCACCATGGTGCCGTGGTTGTGGCTGCTGACGCGCACGGCGGACTGCCGCATCTTCCAGAAGAAGACGGCGCGGGACATCATCAAGCAGGTCTTCGCCGAGAACGGGTTCTCGGATATCGAGGACACGCTGACCGCGCCCTATCGCGTCTGGGACTACTGCGTGCAGTACCGCGAAACCGTGTTCAACTTCGTGAGCCGGCTGATGGAGCAGGAGGGCATTTACTACTACTTCAAGCACGCCAACGGCAAGCATACGATCGTGCTGTGCGACGCGCCCGCGGCGCACGCGCCCTTCCCGGACTACGCGAGCATCCCCTTCAGGCCGCACGGCGAGCTGTCGGTGGCGACCGGCCACATTCACGAGTGGAATCTGAGCAAGCGCGTGGAGCCGGGAGCCTACGCCCACACGGACTACAACTTCACGAAGCCGCGCACGCCGATGCTGCATGATCCCCTGCAGGTGCCCCCGGCGACGATTCCGCGGGGCAACGGCTACGCGGACTACGAGGTGTTCGACTACCCGGGCGAGTACCCGCTCGTGCCCGACGGGGAGCAGTACGGCAAGGTGCGCATCCAGGAGCTGCAGGCCCGCTACGAGCTGACGGAGGCCGCGGCCGACTCCCGTGGCATCTGCACGGGTTTCAAGTTCACCCTCAAGGAGCATCCGCGACAGGATCAGAACCGCGACTACGTCGTGCAGTGGTCCAGTTTTCGCGCCGCCACGGCGGAGTACGAGACCACGGAGCGGTCCACGCAGGAGGAGGAGTGGGTCTGCCAGTTCCGCTGCATCCCGGCGACCACGCTGTACCGCGCCGAGCGGATCACGCCGAAGCCGCTGATTCAGGGCACGCAGACGGCGGTTTGCGTCGGGCCGAGGGGCGAGGAGATCTACACCGACGAATTCGGCCGCGCGAAGCTGCAGTTCCACTGGGACCGCTACGGCAAGTACGATCAGGACAGCTCCTGCTGGATCCGCGTCGCGCAGTCCTGGGCGGGCAAGAAGTGGGGCGCCCTCTTTCTGCCGCGCCTGGGCCAGGAAGTGCTCGTGGCCTTCATCGAGGGCGACCCCGATCAGCCGATCATCGTGGGCTCGGTCTACAACCAGGACCAGATGCCGCACTACCCGCTCGACGGCACGAAGACCAAGTCCTACATCAAGAGCAACAGCTCCATGGGCGGGGCGGGCTACAACGAGATCCGTTTCGAGGACAAGGCCGGCATGGAGCAGATCTTCACGCACGGCCAGAAGGACCTCGACGTGCGGATCGAAAACGACGCGCGCGAACTGATTCTCCACGACCGCCATCTCATCGTCGGGCACACGGGGAAGGAAGGAAAGGTCGGCGACCAGTTCGAGATGGTCTACCGCGACAAGCATTTCAAGGTGCATCGCGACCGTGTGGAGCACGTCGGCGGCAACATGGAGCTGCTGGTGGGCGGCATTGACGGCCCCGGCAAGCAGGACATCACGGTGCTGGACGACAAGAAGGAGACGCTGGCTGCCAACTCCCACCTGACGGTTGCCGGAACCCGCAAGGAGCAGATCGGCGGCAACCAGCATCTGACAGTGGGCGGCAACCAGGAAGAGAAGATCGGTGCCAAGCACGCGGTGATGGCCGGCGGCGAAATTCATCTTCAGGCTGGCATGAAGATCACTCTCGAAGCCGGCATGCAGATTACGCTGAAGACCCCTGGTGGCTTCATTGACATTAACCCCGGTGGTGTGTTCATCCAGGGCGCCATGGTGCTCATCAACAGCGGTGGTGCGCCGGGTGCAGGCGGCGGTTCGTCGCCTGGTGGGCCCGACGCCGCGAAGGTCGCCGAGCCCATCGAGCCGCTGGTCGCGGACGACAGCGTCACCGGGCAGAAGTCGCTGTAGGATACCGGCCCCTCACCCCGGCCCTCTCCCCGCCGGGGAGAGGGAGGAGAGGGCGCTTTCGGGTTTGTGGGGGGATTTCTTGCTGATGAACGGGGCTTTGTAGATGGAATCGAGTAAGCAGTTCGTTTAAGCGTATCCGAGAAAGGGTGGCGACGAAGTGTGCGGTTAAGTGTAAGAAGCGGGAAGCGCACCCTTAAGCGCCACCCTTAATCGCCGTTCTTAACCGGATACGCTTAACCGACTTGCTTAAACGGCTTTCAGAGTGCAGCCATGCGCAAGGGTCAATGGAGGATCCCCACGAAAACCCGGAAGCGCCGAGGAGAGGGAGGCCGCGGGCGCGGGGTGCGGTGTTCGAGGATGACGAGGAGAAGGCGGTAGACCTGCCCCCTCTCCCCTGCGGGGAGAGGGCTGGGGTGAGGGGCCTTTGCAGTGGGTTGCGTGAAGACGGCGTAAACGACTCCCTCTCCCCGGCGGGGAGAGGGTTGGGGTGAGGGGCCTTTGCAGACCGTACGGAACACGGCGTTGGCCCGCGATCTCCGACGGCGGACAACGTGGGCAGAACGAGCGCTTTGGAGGAAGTTGAAGGATCGCAAGCTGACGGGCCTGAAATTCCGCCGGCAGCACAGCGTGGGGCCATACGTGCTGGACTTCTACTGTCCTGAGACAGGCTTGGCTGTCGAGCTGGACGGAGGTCAGCACGATCTGCCGGCCAGACGCGAACACGACGAACGCAGGACTGCGTTTCTGGCGGAGAACGGCATCCGGGTGTTGCGCTTCTGGAATGGCAGGATTCGCGAGAACGTGGAAGGCGTGTTGGCTGCGATCCGGGCGGAGTGCGAGCGGGCGCTGCCGGCCCCTCACCCCGACCCTCTCCCCGCGGGGGAGAGGGAGGAGAGGGGTGCCGCTGGTGCAGGGTGTGGTGTTCGAGGATGACGAGGAGAAGGCGGTAGACCCGCCCCCTCTCCCCGGCGGGGAGAGGGCCGGGGTGAGGGGCTAACCGACGCCTAAGAAGCGAGGAAAGGGAGCCGAGCCGTGTTTGCGAACCCGCAGTTAGCCAAGTCTCAAAACGCGCTGACGCCCGACGTGTGCCAGGCCAGCCCGCCGCCGGCCCCGGCGCCGGCACCGCCTGCGGGCGGGTCGGCGCCGCCTGCGGGCGCGCCGGGTCTTCCAGCAGCACGCATAGGCGACATGCACACCTGCCCGTTGGTGAACCCGGGGCCGGTGCCGCACGTGGGCGGGCCGATCCTCACGGGTTTTCCAACCGTGATCATCGGCTTCATGCCCGCGGCGCGTGTGACCGACATGGTGGTCTGCGTCGGCCCGCCGGACATGATTACAAAGGGTTCGCCCACTGTGTTCATCGGCTACCTGCCTGCCGCGCGGCTGGGCGACATGACGGCGCACGGCGGCGTCATCGTGATGGGCTTCCCGACGGTGCTCATCGGCGACTCGGGCAGCGGCGGGGCTGGCGCCGCCGGACCCGCGTCCCCCGCGAACGTCAATGTGCAAGTCGGCCCGCAAACGGATCTGGTCCCGCCCGAGCAGCCCGGCAGCGGCAGCGACGGGGCGCCGGACCCGAAGGCGGTGGAGCAGAAGCCGCCACCCGAGTCGGTGCTGGTTGATGCTGCCGGCGCCTTCGGGGAGGGGGCCGACGGTGGCAGGGCGCTGGTGCCTGATATGTGTGCGCCGGGCACGCCGCGTGCGCCCATACCCATTCCGTATCCCATTATAGTTAACAATGGACCGTTGTTCGGTTACCCGGGCAACGTGACGAGCTACCCGACCACGGGCAACTCGAACGTCAGGGATCCGGGTGCCTGGGGTGCTGGTGAGCCGGGTGCGCTGGGTGTGCCCTTGGCCATTCCGATACCCGCTGGCGTTGGCGGGGCGCCGGTGCCCTCGCCCGGACGGGTGGTTGTCGTAGCGCCCTGATGCTCCGTCGAATCCTGCTTCGGCCCTGGCAGGTTGCCGACGGTGTTGCCGTGACCGAGTGGGCGCACGGGAGCCCAAGGCATGAATGGTTTCAGCAGTTCTCATTATGGCCACCGGCAGGTGTCTGAGACCGGCTAAAGCCGGGACTCCAAACGGGTTTCCAACGCGTTTACGCCGTTTGGAGTCCCGCCTTCAGGCGGTTTTCGGCCATAATGAGAACGGCTGGAGTTGTTTTCGTTTGCGTTTCGAGGGAGGGGTAGATCATCCTCTCTGCTGATGCGATAGCGCAGGAGACACTGTGACCGTGCAAGCCAGTGCGGAAATAGAGCGCGTAACCTCGGGGCCGGTGGATAGCGCGCAACGCGCCGCGGCGCTGCGGGCGGCGCTTGCCCTTGGCGACGGCGACCGGCTTTACGCGATTGCCGACGCGGCCCGCGACATGGAGCTGGCGTTCGCTTCCAAACTGTTGCATGGGTGCGCGATGCAAATGTTGCTGGTGGCGGATAACGCCGCCGCTCTGGCCCACGTGGCCCCGTACGTGATCGAGATCCCGCGCGACAATCCCTATCTGCGGATGTGGGCCGAGAAGCTTTGGACCAGCGCCGGAATCCTCCTGACGAGTCCGGCGGATATGAACGCGCTTCTCGAACACCTGCGGGACATCTTCCGCGTGCGCACCGAGGAAGGCCGGCGCTACTTCTTTCGATACTACGATCCGCGCGTCCTGCGGGCCTTTCTGCCGACCTGCACCGAGGAAGAACGGGGGCTGTTCTTCGGTCCGATACGCACGTTCGCGGTCGAGGACGCGCAGCCGGGGGCGTTGCTGCTTTTCGGCGCTGCGCAGCCTCAGCCCCAGCGCGTGATCCTGCCAACCGCGGGCAAGTGAGCGGAGACGAGGCGACGGAGAGAGACATGTTCATCCTGCGTAAAGCCCAGGTGCAAGTGCTGGCGCGCGTGGCGCGCGGCTGCTACGTGGAGCGCCTGTCCGCGTACCTTGCCGCGGAATACCCCGAGCCGTGCGCCCGCCTGGGGGGCGAGGCCGAGCGGCGCGCGTTCATCGAGCACGGCATTGACCGCGCCCGCCCGTACCGCATCGAAAGCGAGCGCGACGTCCGCGGCTACGTCGAGTGCATGCTCCTCCTCGGCCGCGACTTCGACAAGGATCCCAAGCTGCCCTGGGCCGGGAAGGTGCTGGGAGATGAGAAGACGAACGCCGGCGCGAAGATCGCCAGTCTGAAGGAGCGTGCGAAAACCACCCAGCACCACACCGCCAAACCCGCCGGGACCTGACCATGCCCAAACCGCCTGACTCCACAACGCCTGTTGAAAGCGCGGTCTGCGGTTTCGCGCGCAGGAACGTGCCGCAACGCTGGCCTTTCCTGCCCCGCAACGGCAAGTGCGCCAAGATGGCCGAGCTGGAGGACGCGGCCTGTGACGGGTACCAACCCGCCGGCACCAAGGATGCCTGCGCCAGTCTTGGAGAGGTTGCGAAGCCCGAACAAGTTCCGGATGGCCAGCCCGGACGCGCAGCCTATCTGGAGAAACAACGAGCCTATTACGATACGCTCTCGCTGAAGTCGGGCGGCGACGATTGCCTGAAGGCCCGACGCTGCCTGCTGTCCCCCTACAAGCCCAAGCCAGGGCAAGCGGGCTGCTGCAAGGGCCAGACCGGGCACCACCTGATCGAAGCCGGTTGCTTCTTCGACAAGGGACGGGGCGGCGAGGGATCCACTCCCATGCCCGGATGCGAGGATTACAACACCGATGACGCGCCCTGCGTGTGCGTGGAAGGTACGGACAACACAACGGCGACGCACGGCCTTATGCACGCGTTTCAGGGGGCGGCCGCTATCAGGCAACAGGACAGGAACGGCCAGTTGACTTATCCCCAGAGTCGCCAGATCGGGCTGGACGCCATGAACGAGATGTTCGGCGAATCGAAGTGCGACCCCGGTTGCACAGCGGCGCAACTCGACAAGTATCACAACGATGCGGGCATATCGGACGATACGAAGCTCAGGGCCTCGACCAGCGGAAGAACCTCCGAGGCAGACAGGGAATCTGCCGAGAGAGTGGCCGCGGCACGCCAGGATCAACGGCAACGCGTGGATTCGGGAGCCGACCCCAACGCCTGACGGCCTGGCGGCAGACGCGAATTCATGGAGGACTGAAGATGCCGGGGAGATGGACGAACAAGTTCAGCTTTTCGGGTGTGGCTGTTCGCACCCGAGCCATTATCTATTGCACGGCCACCCACGATACCCTATGCGCACAGCGGCACGATTTCGCGTCCTTCCTTGTCTGGCAGGCGGGAAAGTGGGCTGCTGCCGATGCCGAATGGCGCTGCGTTTCAGTCGCCGTTTGTTCCACGCCAAGAGAGCAAATGTGCGCGGTTGCGGAAGATGGTCGTGCCCTGTTCATGGGCGGCGGCGACCGGCACGAAGAGAGCGTGCGCGGTCGTGACAGCCTTCCCAAGGGCCGGGGCACTTTGCGACACGTCCGGGCCATCAAGGGTCAAATCTACATCGCCGGCATGGATCGCCAGGTCTACCGCCGCGATGGCGAGAACAGCTATGCCGCCATGGACCAGGGCGCCCGTCCGCCTGCCGGTGACAAGAGCGTCGTCGGTTTCGAGAGTCTGGACGGTTTCGATCCCAGGGAGATCTACGCCGCGGGCTGGAAGGGCGAGATCTGGGGTTTCAGCGGAGCGACGTGGGTGCCTTTGGCGAGTCCGACCACCCAGATCCTGACGGACGTGTGTTGCGCCGGTGACGACCACGTCTACATCTGCGGCCGGCAGGGCACGCTCCTGCAAGGTCGCGGCCGGGAGTGGCAGCCGATCGCCGTGGAGAGCACGAAGGAGGACCTCTGGAGCCTGGCCTGGTTCAAGGGCTGCCTGTACGCGGCGAGCCTGCGTGCCGTCTACCGGCTTGAGAAGGGGCGGCTCGTCCCTGTCGAGTTTGGCGCCGACACGCCCAAGACCTGCTACAAGCTCTCCGCCGCCGACGGGGTCATGTGCTCCGCGGGCGCGAAGGACCTCATGCTTTTTGACGGTCGTACCTGGACACGGCTGGATTGATCAGGGCACCGGCGCTGCCGGCACATCCTCCCATGATCTACCTCAACAACGCGGCGACATCGTATCCGAAACCACCGACCGTGACCGAGGCCGTGCTGGCCTGCCTGCAGGCGCTGCCGGTCGAACCCGGGCGGACGCATGCGGACGGTGAGGGGGACCCCATCGCCGTCGCGCGGCGCCAGGCGGCCGACCTGCTGGGCGTCACCGATCCCGCGCGCGTCGTCTTCACGTCCGGCAGCACGGAGGCGCTCAACCTCGCCATCCGCGGCTTGGAGCTGCGCGGCGCGCACGTGGTCACGACGGCGACCGAGCACAACTCCGTCCTGCGGCCCCTCACGACACTGGAACGGGAGGGAACCATCCGCCTGACGGTCGTGCCCTGCGACGCGGAGGGCCGCGTCGCACCCGCCGCCGTGGCGGGCGCACTGACCGCTGCCACGCGCCTCGTCGTTATGAACCACGCCTCGAACGTCACGGGCGCCGTGCAGGATGCGGCAGCGCTGGCCGCGTGCGCGCATGCGCGTGGCGCCCTGCTGCTGCTGGACGCCTCGCAATCCGCCGGTTGCCTGCCGCTCGCGGCGGAGGCCTGGGACGTGGACCTGCTGGCTTTCACCGGCCACAAGGCGCTCTATGGCCCCGCTGGCACGGGCGGGCTGTATGTCCGGGCCGGCGTGGATCTCGCGCCGTTGAAGACGGGCGGTACAGGCAGCCGCAGCGACCTGCTCACGCAGCCGCCGGAACTGCCGACGCGCCTGGAGGCGGGGACGTCGAATCTGCCAGGACTCGCCGGCCTGGGCGCGGCGCTGGCCTTTGTGCGGACCCGTGGCACGGCTGCGCTGCACGCCATGGCCTGCGCCCGGCTCGACCAGATGCTGGAGGGCTTGAGGCGGATGCCGCGTGTGCGGGTCTATGCGGCCTCCGCGGTCGGTCCGCGCGCGCCCGTGGCGGCGTTCAACGTCGCAGGCCTGTCGCCCGGGGACGTGGGGTACATGTTGGAACGGAGCTTCGGAATCGTTGTGCGCGAAGGCCTGCACTGCGCGCCGCTGATCCATGCGGCGCTCGGCACGGCGCCTCTCGGCTGTGTGCGCATCAGCCCGTCGTGCTTCACGACGGAAGCGGACGCCGCAGCGCTGGTGGCCGCCGTGTCCGCCATTGCCGAGGCGGCGTAAGGGGGAGGGCGTAAGGCGCATGAGCGTGGTCGAGGTGCGGCACATCGAGTACTGCCTGGATGGCTCGCACGTTCGCGAGTTCGTGCTCGACGCGCCGCTGGCACGCGCCGACATCGTTCGACTTGTCCAGCCCGGGGAGGCCTTTGTGTTCCTCGAAACCCTGCCCAAGCCCTTCTTCAAAATCGAGCAACCAGGCCATTACATCGTGAAGGGCGTGCAAGGCAACCGCACGCTGCGCGTGACGCTCTCCGGTGTGGCCCGCGAGCAGACGCAGGCGGCCTGGCTCGCGCGGCTGAACTCCCCTCCGTCCGC
>CAYOBW010000026.1:0-40256 GCA_964402115.1 uncultured Victivallales bacterium | reverse complement strand
GGCCTTGATGCGCTCCTCGAACTGTCCGCGGTACTTGGTGCCGGCGATCATCAGGGCCATGTCCAGCATGATGACCTTTTTGCCACGCATGGCCTCGGGGATGAACCCGGAGGCGATCGCCTGCGCGAGCCCCTCGACCACGGCGGTCTTGCCCACGCCCGCCTCGCCCAGCAGCACCGGGTTGTTCTTGTTGCGCCGGCAAAGGATCTGGATCACGCGCTCCAGCTCCTCCTCGCGGCCGATCACGGGGTCGAGCTGCCCGTTGCGGGCCAGTTCGGTCATATCGCGGCCAAACGTGTTGAGGGCCGGCGTCTTCACCTTCGGCTTGGCCGCCTTGGCGTCCTCCGCCGGGCCGGCGGCCGCGGGCTGGCCGGCAGCGGCCGCAGCCCCGGCATCGGCCGGGACCTCGAAGTCCGGGTCCAGCTCTTTCATGACCTCCTGGCGGGCGGTCTCCAGATCCACGTTCAGGTTGCGCAGCACCTGGGCGGCAACCCCCTCCCCTTCGTGGAGCAGGCCGAGCAGGATGTGTTCGGTACCCACGTAGGTATGGTTGAGGGCCTGCGCTTCAGCCACGGAGAGCTGCAGCACTTTCTTGGAGCGGGGCGTGAACGGCAGATTCCCAACGGTCTTCGTCTCCGGACCCTGCCCGACCGCCCGTTCGACCTCAAGACGCACGGCCTCCAGCGAAACGCCCATCCGCTCCAGGACGTTCACCGCCACCCCCTCGCCCAGGCTGATCAGCCCCAGCAGGAGGTGCTCGGTGCCCACGTACGGGTGGTTGAAGTTGGCCGCCTCCCGCTGGGCCAGTTGAATCACGCGCTGCGCGCGCGGCGTAAAGTTCGCAAAGTTGTTCATGGCTCTATCCTAACGCTGTTATCGCGTTCTAACGCGTTGTCGTCGTCCCCGTCACTCCAGACCAATCCAGCCAGTTTCTGCCGGACCAGGCCCGCGCGCAGAGCGTCGCGCGGCTCCTGTTCCAGCAACCGCCCGGTCAGCTTCTGCAGGTGGGCCGCCTGTGTGGAAAGCATTATTTCATTCAAGCGCGCGGTTGTCAGCTTCTTTATCAGCCCCAGTTCGACTCCCAGACGCAGGGCGGAGAGGAAATCGAGGACCTCGCCCGAAGTCAGCAGGCGGGCATGCTCCAGCACGCCGATGGCGCGGCCTATGTAGTCGTGGACCTTAACCGGACGGGACTCCAGCAGGCGGGCCCGCGCGTTGCGTTCATGGTTCACCATGTCGCGCACGACCATTTCAAGTCTTTCAAGGATAGTGCTTTCCGACTCTCCCAAGGTGCCCTGGTTGGAGATCTGGAACATGTGGCCGAAGGCCTCGGTCCCCTCCCCGTAAATGCCCCGCACGGCCAGCCCGATACGGTCGAGGCCCTTGACAACGGCCTCGAGCTCGCCGGCCAGCCGCAGGCCGACGAGGTGGAGCATGGTGCTGGCGCGGAGCCCGGTGCCGACGTTGGTGGGACAGGCGGTGAGGTAGCCCAGGCGTTCGCCGAACGCGTAGGTCATGTGCCGTTCAAGTCCGGTATCGAGCGCGTTGACACGCTCCCAGAGGGCAGGCAGCTCGAGGCCGGGGGCCATGGCCTGCAGACGCAGGTGGTCCTCTTCGTTGACCATGGCAGCCAGCCCCTCGTCGCGGCTGACGACAACGGCGCTGCCCTCGCCGCGCTCGGCGAGTTCGCGGCTGATCAGGTGGCGCTCGACCAGCAGGCTGCGATCGAGCGGCTCAAGGCGGGCCATCTCGAGGACAAGCGGCTGTTCCATGGCGGGGGCGGCGGCCAGGCACTCGCACAGCCGCCGGCAGAGGCGCACGCGCTCCTCCTTGCCGGCCCAGCCGGGGAAGGCGACCCCGCGCACGTTGCGCGCCAGGCGGATCCGGCTGCTGACAACGATGCCGTTGTCGCGACCGCGCGCCAGCCATGCGCCCGGCTGGGTCACGAGCGTATCGATCGTCATGCCCGCGGCACGTTGCGGCATGCTGCATCCTCCTCGCCAGCTTTTGCAGTCATTTCGCGCAGGCGGTCGCGCAGGATCGCCGCCTCTTCGAAGCGCTGGGCGACCACCGCAGCGTCAAGCTCTCGCCGGAGATTGCGCAACTCCTGGGCGGCGCGTTCGCTCGCCGGCGCCTTGCCCGTGTGCGTCAGGCCGCGGTGCATCCCCGCCAGCGCGGGGCCGATCTCGGCCGCGAAGGCCTCGTAGCAGGAGGGACAGCCCAGGCGGCCGCCACGCCGGAAATCGCTCAAACGCATGTGGCAGTCGGGGCAAGCCACGTCGGGCACAGCCGCCGCGACGGCCGGCGCGCCCTTGAGCCCCAGCAGGAGATCCGAGAGGTTGAAGGCGGTGGCGGGGGCAACGCCCTGCTGGGTGGCGCATGCCTGGCAGACGTGCAATTCGCGCGCCGCCCCATCCACGATCTGTTTGACGTGAATAGTCGCCTCAGCCGCCTTGCACACCTCGCACTGCATGTCGCCGCCTCCCCCGCTTCGCTCGCCACGGGTTCGCGCCCGGCGGGCGCCCCTGTCCGCGCGGGACAACCGTTCCACGGTCAGCGGATAGGCACGCCGTTCTCCGAGGCAAACGCCTTGAACACCTTGCCCAGCATCCGCGTGACGGGGCCGGGTTTGGCGGCGCCGATCTTGCGGGCGTCGATCTCGACCACGGCGATGACTTCGGCCGCCGTGCCGGTCAGGAACACCTCGTCGGCGTTGTACAGGTCGTAGCGGCTGACCGTGTCCTCGCGCACCTCCAGCCCCTGCTCCGCGGCCAGCTTCATGACCACGTTGCGCGTGATGCCTTCGAGAATGCCGGCGTGGACTGGCGGCGTAATGAGCTTCTTGCCGCGCACCAGGAACACGTTGTCGCCCGTCGCCTCGGCCACCGCGCCGTGCGGGTTCAGCATGATCGCCTCCATGCAGCCCGCGTTGATGGCTTCGATCTTAGCCAGAATATTGTTCAGGTAGTTGAGGCTCTTGATCCGGGGGTTGAGGGCTTCGATCTGGTTGCGCATCGTACCCACCGTGACAATGTTCAAGCCTTTCTCGTACAGCTTCTTCGGATAGAGCTGGATATTCGCCGCAATGACGATGACTTGCGGTGTTTTGCAGCCGTAAGGATTCAGGCCCAGCGTGCCGACGCCCCGCGTGACAACCAGCCGGATGTAGCCGTCGAAGGTGCGGTTGGCCAGGCAGGTCTTGACCACGGCCCGGACCATGCCCGCCCGAGACAGGGGGATTTCAAGATTGATGGCCTTGGCTGACTGGAAAAGCCGATCCACGTGCTCCTCCAGCATGAAGACCCGGCCGTTGTAGGCCCGGATGCCCTCGAACACGCCATCGCCGTAGAGCAGCCCATGGTCGAAAACGGAGACCTTCGCCTCTCGCTCCGGAACCAGTTTCCCGTTGAGGTAGATTTTCACGCCGCACCGCCTGTCTGTTTGCTGCCTGCTACCCCGCCCGTTCGCCGCCTCTCCCCGCCGCTTCTTACCGCCACCGGGAAGCCCGGGCCCGGGAGGTAAGGGGGGGGGTTAAGCTGGGCCGTGCAGGCGGGTTGGTAAGTGGTGCACCCGGAGGGAGTTGAACCCCCACGCCCTTATCGGGCACAAGGACCTGAACCTTGCGTGTATGCCAATTTCACCACGGGTGCACACGACCCAAAACAACGTAACGGGGCGGGACTATAGGCCAGCGCGGGAATGCCGTCAACACAAAGGTGCGGTGAATCGTAATGGGATGCGGGTGCCTCGATTGGCAAACCAAACGCGCCCCCGGCGGAGCCGGGTAGGCGCGTTCAGTCTGCCAAGGGGTGGGGGCGCATCTGCGACTTGGCGGCTTGGGTGGTCTGGCTGGTAGCCCCGCCTTCTCCGAAGGCGAGGGCCGCTGCCTGCAGGAAATCAGGCTGCGCACGCAGTACCACCGGGCGCTGGGCCTCGGAGAAGCCCGCGCTACGAGGAGATTGACGGCACCTAATCACAGATGCGACCCCGCAACGCGGCAGGCGCGCCTGCCTGCGGCGGGAGGGTGACGCGCAGGACGACCATGACGGCCGGTCGACCTGTTGACACAACCTGTTGCGCCCTTGCCGTAACCGCCGCGTACTGCTATGCTTCGGAACGTCAGCTTAAAGAACGGTTCCCGGACGACACAAGGAAGGAGCGGGGTTTCATGCATCCCGATTGTGTGTTCTGCAAGATTGTCGGCGGAAGCTTGCCGGCGCACAAGGTCTACGAGGACGCGGACACGGTAGCCTTCCTCGATATCGCCCCCATCGTCAAGGGGCACACGCTGGTGATTCCCAAGGCCCACCACGACCCGCTCATGCAAACGCCCCCCGAAGTCCTGCAGCAGCTCATCGTGGTTGTGCAGCGTGTGGCACAGGGACTCGTGGACGGGCTCGGCGCGCAGGGCGTCAACGTCGTCCAGACGAACGGCGCCTGCGCCGGCCAGGTGGTGCCGCATATCCACTTTCACGTTATCCCGCGCTACGATACGGACGGTCACCACTGGAACTGGCGCACCCGCACCTACGATTCGGCAGGGGAGAGGCAGGCGCTGGCGGACCGCTTGCGCGCCGCCCTGGGCTGAGCGGAGCTGCGTACAGGAGCACGACGAGCATGTACGAGACGGCCTTTCTGGAACTGGTCAACCGCATCCGCGGCAAGGATCCGCGCTATGACCGGGAGGCGTATGCGTTCGTGCGCGAAGCGCTCGACTTCGTGTCGAAGCAACTGCGCAAGCCGCAGGAGGGCGCCGGGCGGCACATCACGGGCCAGGAGCTGTTGGAGGGCATTCGCCAGTTCGCCCTGCAGGAATTCGGACCGGCGGCCGTGACCGTCTTCAAGGCGTGGGGCTTGTCGCGCACGGAGGATTTCGGCGAAATCGTTTTCAACCTCGTGGAGGCGGGTTGCCTGGGCCGCACGGAGAGCGACTCGAAGGCGGACTTCGCCAACGGCTATGATTTTGGCGCCGCTTTTGCGGAGCCCTACCTGCCGGCTGCCAACCGGCAGCAGCGGGCCGCAGCGCGCCGCGAAGCCGGCGCCGTGCGCCGCGCGGCGCGCCGCGGCGCAACTGGCGCACAGGAGGAATAGACCCCATGACGGACACACAACAGCAGGAACAGCACACCGCCTTGTTCTTCAACCTGGTCATGATGCTGAGCACCATGGCCATGCAGGAGATGGGCAAGATCGTCAACCCGGGGACTGGCAAGGCCGAGGTGCAGCTGGAGGGCGCCCAGGCGATGATCGACATGCTGGAGATGCTGCAGGCCCGCACAGCCGGCAACCTGAACCGGTCCGAGGAACGGATGCTGGGCGAAACCCTGCGGGCGCTGCAGATGAACTACGTCGAGACCAGCGCGATGGAAGCCGCCAAGCCGGCCGAGCAGCCCGCCGCCCCTGAGCCCGCCGCCGCCCCCGCGGAGCCGGTTGACGAGGCCGTGCCGGGCGGAGCCGATCCGACCGCGCCCAAGGGCGACGCGAAGGAGCCCAAGTACCACAAGAAATACGGAACCGAATGAGCGTTTGGAAGACCGTGCTGGCGGGCCTGGGCAGTGCGCACCTGGCACTGGCTGCAGCGGTGTCACCTATTCAAGTCCGCAACGCCGATTTCGAGAGCCCGGCCCAACCCACGGACGGCGCCATCAACACGGGCGCGGTGACGGCCTGGACGGAATCGGGCGGCACGATCGGCACTTTCAATCCCGACACACGCTGGTACACGAACACGGCCTGCATCGACACGAATGGCGGCGTGCTGGGCACGATGGCCGGGCGCAGCGTGCTGTTCTTCTACCAGTCGGCCGGCCAGTCGGCCCTGCAAACGCTGACGCAGCCCGCGCTGCCCGGCGTGCGGTACACGCTGACAGCGAGCGTGGGCGACCGCGACGTCGCCCCCAACGTGTTTGGAGGCTACACGCTGGCCCTGCAAACGGGCGGCACCTCGCTGGCCACGCGCGTCAGCAGCACGCCGCCGGCGGCCGGCACGTTCGCGGATGTCACGCTCCCGTACACGGCGCAGGCCGGCGATCCCGTCGGCCCCCTGCAGGTGCGGATGGCCCAGAACGCGGGCGCCGGCGGCTCCTTCGTGGACTACGACAACATCCGGCTGACCGCCGAGCTCCTGAACCCGCTGCGCGTGGCCGGCTACGCGTATGACGGCGCGGGCGCCGGCGCCACGCCGAGCACGAGCCCGGCCTGGCCGGACACCGGCGGCGCCGAGTTGACCGACGGGCTGCTGCCAACGTCCCCAGCCTTCACCAACGCGGCATGGGTCGGCTTCCAGGATGTCGCCCCGGACGACGGCGCCTGCCAGCCGCAGGTCACGTTCGACCTGGGCGGCACGTACGCGCTCAGCGTCATCCAGATCGTCTACCTGCACAGCACGACCCAGGCGGGCGGCTCGATCACCGCCCCGGAGGACATCCTGGTCTCGTTCAGCACCGACGGAGCCACGTTCTCCGCCCCGGTCTCCTATGCGGCGGCCGGCGAGCACGACGCGGGCAACGCCATCCGCACCGCGCTGCTGGACGTGCGCGGGCAGACGGCGGCCCACGTCCGGCTGGAGTTCCGCAACGCGTCGCAGTGGACGTTCCTGGCCGAGTGCGCCTTTGCGGCCGACGGCAGCACAACCAATCTGCCGCCCGTCGTGCTGGACGAGGATTTCGCTGGCACGAACCTCGACAGCGGCGTCTGGATCGAGCACGACTCCGGCGCCCGCGTGAACCAGTCCAATCAGCTCACGATGGCGACCGGCACGGGAACGTGGACGGACTGCGGATTGGAAAGCGTGCGGACCTTCTATCGCGACGGGGACCTGCGCATCGTGACGGAGGCCCGCGTCTCGACAATCGGCCAGCACGCGACGCCCATCGGCTACGGAGGCTGGGACCCCGCCACGGCGGCTTACTTCGTCACGTTCCACAGCAGCGGCAAATTCTACACGTGGAAGGGCTTCACGGGCGTGAACACCGGCGTCGCGTGCGCGGCGGGGCGCTGGTACCGGTTCGGCATGCGCCTGACCCCGCAGGGCGTGAGCTACCAGATCTACGCGGACGCCAACGACGACGGCGATTTCGACGACGCGGGGGAGGATGCCGACCTGCTGGCCACGGCGCCCGGCCGCTACCTGGCGGATGCCAGCGTGCTGGCGGCCAAGGTGCGGTTCAACAACCACTCCGCCGGCCTGTTGACGGTGCGCCGGGTAACGGTGCGCGAGTCCGTCACGCACGCCGCCCTGCAGGCGGCGCTGACGACAGCGCGAAGCCTGTACGCCGGATCCGTCGAGGGCACCGCCGACGGCCAGTACCCGCCCGCCGCGCGCGCCGCGCTGCAGGCGGCCATCGCCGCCGCCGAGGCGGTTGACGCGGACACGGCGGCCGCGCGCGAGGCGCTGGCGGCAGCCGAACAGGCCCTCACCGCGGCCGTCGCGACGTTCCGCGCCGCCATCAACGGCGGGCTGCCCGTGCTCCACCACATCCTGGGAACGGGGCAAAGCCTGTCGGTGGGCTGGAACGGTTCGCCGCCGCTGACGACCACGCAGCCCTACGGCAACCTGATGCTGTCGGGCCAGGAGCAGACGGGCGCCGACCTGGTCCCGCTCGTGGAAGGGCCGAACCTGCACGGCGCACTCGTCGAGACGATCAGCAGCGCGCTGGCCAACACCCTCACCGCGCGCTCGCCGCGCACGAATTACACCTCCATCGTCACGCGCCACGGCGAGGGCAGCGTGGCCTACGCCGGCCTGAAGAAGGGTACGTCGTGGTACGCCCGCGGCCTGGAGCAGATCCAGAAGGCGCAGGCTGCCGCCCTTGCGCGCGGCGGCGCGTACCGCGTCGCGGCCGTGACCACCGTGCACGGCGAATCGGACCACCTCGCCGGCAACGGGCCGGTCTACGAGCGCTACCTGCGCGAATGGCAGGCGGACTACCAGGCGGACGCCCGGCGGCTGACCGGCCAGACCAACGCCGTGCCGCTGTTTTTCTGCCAGATGAGTTCGCACACCAAGTACAACGCCGCCACCTCGCTGATCCCGGGCGCGCAGCTGTCCGCGGCGGAGAACAGCCCGGTGCTCTTCCTGGTGTGCCCGAAGTACTTCCTGACCTATTCGGACGGCGTGCATCTGACCGCCGCGAGCTACCGCCACCTCGGCGAGTACTACGGCAAGGTGCTCAAGCAGGTGCTCGTGGATAAAGCGGACTGGAAGCCGCTCCTGCCGACGCGCATCACACTGAGCGGCAGCGTGATCACGGCGGACTTCCACGTGCCCGTGCCGCCGCTGTGCTTCGATACGAACGCCGTGCTGGCGCAGGTGAACCGCGGCTTCGAGTACACGGACGACGCCGGCGGCACGCCCATCGCCGCGGTCGCGCTGGCGGACGCCGACACCATCCGGATCACCCTGCAGGCGGCGCCGACCGGCGCGCACCCGCGCCTGCGCTACGCCTATACCGGCGTGGCCGGCTCGTGGGCCGGCTGCGACCAGGCCGGCGCGGCGCGCGGCAACGTGCGCGACAGCGACGCAACGCCATCGCTCTATGGCAATCCCCTGCCCAACTGGCTCGTGCATTTCGACCACCCGCTCCCCTACGACCCCGTCCGCGACGACCGGGACAACGACGGCGTGCCCGACCGCTGGGAGAACATACATTTCGGCGACACCAACCGCTCCCACGGCGCGGCCACCGACCAGGATGCCGACACGGCCAGCGACTACGCCGAGTGGCTGGCCGACACGGATCCGAACGATCCCGCGCAGGCGTTTCGCATCCGCGGCCGGCAGGCGGCCGGCGGCGGCGCCTGCGCGGTCGAATGGCCGACCCTGACGCAGCGGGTCTACACCGTGCTGGCCTCCACCAACCTTTTGCACTCGAACGGCTGGCAGGTCGTCTGCACGTTGACGGGCAACAACGCGCTGGCCGTTTGCACGAATCTCTGGCAAGATAAGAGCCGAAGCTTTTTCAGGGTCCGATTGTCCGAGCAGGAGGCACAACCATGAGTACATCCAAGGGAATCCGGTTGTTTGCGAGCGTGTGTATGGTCTGGACGCTGGCCACGCAGGCCCCCGCGGCGCCGGCTGTGCCGTTGAGCGTCTCCAACGCCGACTTCCAGTCGCCGCTGCTGGCTGACGGCGGCATCAACACAGTGGTCGTGACCGGCTGGAGCGAGTCGGGTGGCACCATCGGCAACTTCAATCCCAACGCGGCGTTCTACACAAACCCGAACATCACGGACAGCAACGGCGGCGTGATCGGCACCATGCTGGGGAACAACGTCCTGTTCTTCTACACCGCCGCCGGTCAGACGGCCGCGCAGACCCTGGTCGATACGGGTGCTGCGGGCGTGACTTACACGCTGACGGTGGCGGTTGGCGCGCGGGACGGCGCCGGCAACACGTTCGCGGGCTACACCATCGATCTGCTCGGCGGCGGCAGCGCGCTCAAATCCGTCAGCGGCACGACACCCCCCGCAGCCGGCTCCTTCGGCGACGTGGCGCTGTCCTTCACGCCCACGGCGGCGACCGGGAACCTTGGCGTCCGCCTGGGCATGGGCAGCGTGCCGGGCGGCACTTTCGTGGATTTCGACAACGTGCGCCTGACGGCCACGGTCGCCAGCGCGCTGACCGTGGCGGCGTACGCCTACGACAGCAGCGGCGAGGGCGCCGCCCCCACCTCGTGGCCGGACACGGGCGGAACGGAGTTGATCAACGGCACGCTGCCCGCCTCGACCGACTACCAGGATGCCCAGTGGGTCGGCTTCCTGGACTCCGCCCCGGACGACCTGCAGCCGCAGCCCCGCATCAAGTTCGATCTCGGCGCGCAGCGCAATCTGGACCTCGTGCAGATCGTCTACCTGCACAACACTGCCCAGGCGGGCGGCACCATCACGGCGCCCGAAGAGGTGCGGATCTCGGCGAGCAAGGACGGCAGCACCTGGTCGCCGGTGCGCGTGTACACGCCGTTCGACAGCTCCGCCAGCACCCAGATCCGGACGGCGCACGTCGCCCTGACGGGGTTGGTGGGCCGCTACGTGCGCCTCGATTTCCGCAACACCTCCCCGTGGACCTTCCTCGCCGAGGTGACCTTCGGCGGCTCGACGGTTGCCAACCCGGCCACGCCACTGCCGGTGGACATCGTCAACGCCAGCTTCCAGCTGCCCGCGCAGGCGACGGATGGAAGCATCAACGTGGGCGCCGTCACGGGCTGGAGCGAATCGGGCGGCACCATCGGCAACTTCAACCCCAGCACAGCGTTCTACACGAACACGAAGATTACGGATTCGAACGGCGGCGTGGTGGGCGACATGGCCGGCAACACGGTGCTCTTCTTCTCCACGGCGGGCGGTTCCACCGTCGAGCAAACGCTGGCCGGCACGGCGGTCGGCGGCCTGAAGTACACGCTGACGGCAGCCGTCGGCTACCGCGACGCCAGCGCCGTGACGTTCGGCGGCTATGCGGTGCAGCTGCTGGCCAATAGCACGGTCGTGGCGGCCACGAACAGCACGACGGCGCCGGGCACGGGCATCTTCCTGGACGTGGCGACCACCTACACGCCAACGACAGCCGACACCGGGAAGACGCTTGCCCTGCGGCTGGGCATGCCGGTGCTGGGCGCCAACCACGTGGACTACGACAACGTCAGGCTCGGCGCCGAGGTTGTCAACCCGATCCCCATCCTGCTTTACCAGTACGACGGGGCGGGCGAGGGCGCGCAGCCCAGCACGAGCCCGTCCTGGCCGGACACGGGCGGCATCGAGTTGAGCGACCGCCAAGTGCCGGCGGCCATTTTCACGGAAGTCGGCTGGGTGGGCTTCCAGGACGCGGGCGCGGACGACGCCACGGAACAGCCGCGCGTCCGGTTCGATCTGGCCATGCCCTTCAGGCTGCAGGTGGCGCAAGTGGTCTACCTGCACAGCGTCAGCCAGGCGGGCGGCTCGATCACCGCGCCCGAGTCCGTCTGGGTGTCCGTCAGCACGGACGGCTCGACCTGGACCACGCCGGTTCAGAAGACCGCATTCGACAGCTCGTCCGGCGATGCCACCCGGACGGCCAACATCGACCTGACGGGCCTGGTCGGGCGGTACGTGCGCCTGGATTTCCGCAACACCTCCCAGTGGACGTTCCTCGGGGAAGTCACCTTCGGCGGCACGACCTATCGCGGCACCGTGTTCACGATGCACTGAGCGCGGGCGGCTAGCGCCACATGAACAGCTTGTAGTCCTTGCCGAACTGCCGCAGGTAATCCAGCGCGTAGGCCTGGAAGAACACCGGGACCGGCAGCGCCAGGACGATCCCCACGTACGGGATGCTCAGCACGCAGCCCCCGATGCAGCACGTGATCAGGATGAAGACCACGATGCACGCCTGCGCCGCGATCAGCAGCAGAAAGCGGAAGAGCAGGTAGAGAATGAAATCCCCGCGGTGCGAGCGAAAGAGGGGCATGAACCGCGCCCACCCCTGCGTGGCCGTCAGATCGAAGCGGTACATGAGGGGAACCACGAAATCGTCGCGCAGCACACCGATGCACGCCGTGACGAGCACGTACGCCAGACCCAGGACCGAGAGCAACACGATCACGGGTACGGTCGCCATGACGAAGTGGTGCGCCTTGACCCATGGCAGCGCCACGCCGAAACCGGCGCCGGCGGCCAGAAGCAGGAAGATCGCGAAGCAAATCAGGGCAAACACGATGTTCCACTTGAAAAGCGAGTCGCCGTAGTGCTTCGTCCGTTCCCAGGGCTCCTTGACCTGCGCCCGGTTGTGCACCATGTTGTCGAGGAACATGAACTGCCCGCGGCAACGCAGCCAGAGAAACAGCAACCCCAGCACAACCATCAGCACGACGGCTACGACCACGACCACGCCGATGATGGCCGCGTGCGCGCTGTAGAACTCCTTGACCTTCTCCAGGCCCGCATTGGCTTCCCCGCCCTTCGCCTCGTTGAGCAGGTCGCCCACGCCCCGGAAGTTGCCCGCGCCGCCCCCGTTCTGGCCGAGCGTGGCCAGCCAGGCGGAAAAGCCGAGCGTGAACCACTTGCCCATGTCAAAGGGCCTGAACAGCATGGTCTTCATCCGTTCCCAGGCGGTGTTGACGGGGACCGTGCAGGAGATGGCCTGCGGCAGATCGTCGTCCGGCTCGTCCTCCTGGCCGGGCAGCGGCGGAGGCGCCTCGCCGGGTAACGCGGGCGCGGCGGCCGCCCCGTCGCGCTGCGCGAGCCCCGCCACGGAGCGCACCTCGGCCCACTCCTCCCCCATCGTCTCGTTCCAGACCAGATTGTCCGGGTTCAGGCGCCCGTCGCGAACCATGCCGGCTATCTCGTCGTCCTCGATCGGACCCAGCCGCTGACCGTCCTTGATGTAGTACCAGAGCATGCGCGTTCCTCCCGGCCGGAGAGTGTGGCAGAAATCCGGCAGACATGGCAAGCGCGGGGAAACGCGTTGACACCACCCACGTCGCGCTTGCGCTTCGGGCGCTGTTCTGCTTCCCTCTCGGAGGCGCGAGCCCCCTGCGGAACCGTGGCGACAGGCGGGCGCCCCGCGCGCGAAAGGCTGAGTTCTGCATGAAAACGCTACGCAAGGGCTGGTGCGTGCTGCTGGCGGCAGGCACGGTGTCCGCCGCCACGGGGCAGGACGTGCGGCATCGTTTTCTCTGCATCGACAACTTCGCCGCCAACGGCAGCAACCAGCTGATCTGCGTCAACCAGTTCGAACCGGCGAAGTCGTGGGCGGTGCGCATCCCGGCCGGATCGCGCGACATCCAGTTGCTCGGCGACGGGCAGAGCGTGCTGCTCAGCCACGGCAACGGAGCGGCGGAGTATGAGGTGGCGACGGGGCGGAAGCGGGCGTGGCGCGTGGAGCGCTACCGCGACATCCAGACGGCCATTCGCCTCGCCAACGGCAACACGCTGCTCGGCGGCGTGGATGGAACCATCTACCAGCTCGACGCGAGCGGCAGCGAACTCGCGCGGGCGGCCAGCCCCGTGAAGATGAATACGCGGCTGATGCGGCTGCTGGACGACCGGCAGGTGCTCTTCAGCGCCGCGGAGCCGAAGGCGTTGTTCGAGCTGACGCTCGACGGCCGGGTGACACGCCAGATTCCGTTCGCCTGGAAGACCAAGGGCTACCTGGCGGTACGCCTGCCCGACGGCCGCTACCGCACGAGCACCGGCGACGCCTGCAAGATCGCGGAGATGGACGCGGACGGGCGCATGCTCTCGTTCGTCGGCGGCAAGCAGGAACACCCGGCGCTCGGGCTCGATTTCTGCTCCGGGTGGGACGTGTTGCCGAACGGCCATTTTGTCATGACCAACTGGCTCGGGCACGGCAAGCACGGCCAGGGTGTCCACCTCGCGGAGTTCACGCCGGAGAACAAGCTGGTGTGGCAGTGGACCGACCATGCCCTGGCGCGGCAGATTACGAACGTGAAGGTGCTGGAGTAGCCGGTACGTAACGCGCGGAACACGACAGGAGTAGGCCATGCGGCGGAAGGCGATCACGATGGCGCTCGCGGTGGTGCTGATCACCGCCCTGCGCGCGGCGGCAGCCCGCGCCCCCCTGGCGGCGCCCGACGAATTCGCGGAGCTGCAGGGCCAGATCGCCGCCCGGGCGCAGTGGAACATCGCGCGGCTCGAGCAGGAGGCGTTGCGGCCGGAAGCGCTGATCCTGGCTGAAGACGCAACGCCCGCGGACGTAGCCTGGCGGCGCGCGGACGCCCTGCTGAAACACCTGCGCACCCTGCCAAACGCGCCCGACCTCGCCGCCGAAGCGGCCGAGATGGACGGGCTCCGCCCGCGGCTGGCCGCCGTCCGCGCGGCCGCGGAGCCGCAGCAGCGCGCGCTGTTCGCGCAGATCGCGGCCGTCCGGCGCCGCATCGCGTTCAAGAATCCGCTGCTCGATTTCGGCGCGATCGTGTTCCTGAAGCACGCCAAACAGGCGCGCGGCGAGGTGCACATGGTGGACCAGTACCTGGGCTTCAACACGGCGAAGACCGGCGGCGTCT
The DNA here is from genome assembly GCA_964402115.1 of uncultured Victivallales bacterium. Lineage (GTDB taxonomy): Bacteria > Verrucomicrobiota > Kiritimatiellia > UBA8416 > CAYOBW01 > CAYOBW01. Next base: position 26,259 of record CAYOBW010000026.1, on the reverse strand, counting down.
ACGTGCTGGAGCAGCCCTTCGGCCCACGGCCGCGTGTGCGCAACCTGCTGGCCGACGCGCGCGTCGGGAACGGGCCGCTCCGCGGCCGGGCGCTGGAGCACAATGGCGGGTTCATCTCGCTCGACCTCGACTACGACGGCCGGAGCGTGCTGTTCGCCTTCAGCGAGGGCGCGTGGCAGGTGCCGCCCGGCACGCGCGAGGCCACTTACTGGACCGATGCCGACGCGCAGCGCAGCGGCCCGCTGCAGACGCCCCGCCACCACGTCTTCCGCCCGGAAGGCTGCTACCACGTCTTCAAGGCCGCGGTCGACGGCAGCGGCCTGACCCAGCTCACCGACGGCCCCTTCAACGATTTCGATCCCTGCTTCCTGCCGGGCGGGCGGATCGCGTTCATCTCCTCGCGCGCCGGCGGCCAGTGCCGCTGCGGCGCCCGGCCGCTCCCGACCTACACCCTGCACGGGATGATGCCCGACGGCAGCGACATCATCCAGCTGAGCTGGCACGACACCAACGAGTGGCACCCGAGCGTGGACAACAACGGCATGCTCGTCTACACGCGCTGGGACTACGTGGACCGCGACTCGGACGTGGCCCACCACCTCTGGCGCTGCTACCCCGACGGGCGCGACCCGCGCAGCCCGCACGGCAACTACCCCGATGTGCGCGAGTCGCGGCCGTGGATGGAGCTGAGCATCCGCGCCGTCCCGGGCTCGACCAAGTACGTCGCCGTGGCTGCGCCGCATCACGGCGAAGCCTACGGGTCGCTCGTGCTGGTGGATCTGAAGCAGCGCGAGGACAACAGCACCGGCCAGCTCCGCCGCGTCACGCCCGAGGTGCTGTTCCCCGAAGCCGAGCGCGCGCCGGGCCAGGCGCATGCCGGCCGCGGCAAGCAAGCGCCAAGGGCCGAGGTCTACGGCACGCCGTGGCCCCTGAGCGAGGATTTCTACCTGTGTGTCCACGACGCCGGCCAGCGCAACTACGGCATCTGCCTGCTCGACAGTTTCGGCAACCGCGAGCTGCTCTACCGCGATCCGGACTGCGCCTGTCTCGACCCCATCCCTTTGCGCCCGAGGCCGCGGCCGCCCGTGCTGCCCGTGGCCACGGCCCAGGCCGCGGCTGACCGCGCGCCCGGCACGGACCTCTCCTGCGGGACGGTGGCCGTGATGAACGTTTACGCCAGCCGGCACGCGTGGCCGCCGGACATGCGGATCAGGGAGCTGCGCGTCGTCAACATCTTCCCCAAGGACAGCGCCGTCGCCGACTCTCCGGATATTGGCGCCGCGGCGCAGTCGTTGTGCCGCGGCGTGCTCGGCACCGTGCCGGTCGAGGAGGACGGCAGCGTCCACTTCCGGCTGCCTGCCGGCGCGCCGGTCTACTTCCAGCTGCTGGACGAACACGGCCTGATGGTGCAGACCATGCGCTCGGACACCTACGTCCATCCCGGCGAGACCCTCACGTGCGCGGGTTGCCACGCCGCGCAGCAGCACACGCCGCCGCTATCCGCCGGCGCACTGCCCCTCGCCCTGCGCCGGCCGCCCTCCACGCTCGCGCCCGAAGCGCCGGGCTCGTATCCGCTGAGCTTCCCGCGGCTCGTGCAGCCCGTGCTCGACGCGCGCTGCGTGGCCTGCCACGACCGCGAGGCGAAAGCGCCGAAGCTGCATGGCGACCGCCTGGCCAGAACCGGCCGCTCCGAGGCGTTCGAGTCCCTGCGCGGCTACGCCTGGGGCAGGAGCGGCGGCAACGGTGTGGCCCTGCGGGAGCGCCAGTACTCCATCCCCGGCCAGGAGGGTGCGCGCGTCGCGAAGCTCCATGCGCTGCTCGCCCGCGGCCACCACGACGTGAAGCTCACCGCCGAGGAGTTGCGCCGCATCACGCTCTGGCTGGACTGCAACAGCAACTTCTTCGGCGCCTACCACGACGCCGACAGCCAAGTGTGCGGCGAGATCGTGCTCCCGCTCTGCGGGCTACCGCGGTGGATGGACTTCGCCCGCCTCGTGCGGTGAGGCCGCCGGACGCCCGGCGGCACGCCTTCCGCTCTTCGCCTCAAGCCGCCGCACCCTTTACTTCTTCTTGCGCTTGGCCGGCTTGCCGCCGGCGCCAGGCAGTTGGACTTCGTCATCGGGCGGCGCCGTGACCGGGCCTTTCTCGAATGCCAGCGCGCCGGGCTCGCAGGTCATCGCGTAGAACGGTGAAGCCTTGTTCTCCAGCACGTCGCTCCACCGTACGATCTGCCCGGAATAGGCCGACAGGCGACCCATGATGGCCGTGAGGGTGGCCTCGGCCACCTGGCGGGCTTCGTTGAGCGGCTTGCCGCCCAAGTACGCATTCAAGAGGTCAATGTGCTCCTGCACTTGTCCGTTCGCATGCCCTTGGATGTCGGGAATCCGGACCTCCTTGCCCGTCAGTTTTCCGCCGCCGTACACCTCGCCGTCGGAGCCCCGGAAGTACTCGCCAACCTTGGAGTAGGTGCCGGCCATTTGCCGGCACTGGCTGTGAATGTGCACGCCGTCCCCGTAGTCGAGGTCCACGCTGAAGAAGTCATACTGGTCGCCGGTCTCCCGCCGGACGCGGGCGCCGAAGCCCAGCGCCGTGACGGGCGGCCGGCCCAGGAACCAGTTCGCGACATCCAGGTTGTGCACGTGCTGCTCGACGATGTGGTCGCCGGACATGCCCGTGAAATTGACCCAGTTGCGCGCCAGGTACTCGGCGTCGCTCCACCCCGGCTGGCGTTCGCGCACCCAGGGCACCACGCCGTTCCACTGGACCACGCCGCCGAGCAGCTTCCCGACCGCGCCCGCCTGGATCGCCGCGGCGTTCTTCAGGTAGCCGGCCGTGTGCCGCCGCTGGGTTCCGGCTACGATCGTCAGCCCTTTCTGCCTGGCGATTTCACCCGCGGCTATGACCTGGCGCACGCCCGGCGGATCCACGGCCACGGGTTTTTCCATGAACAGCTGCTTGCCGGCCTCGATCACCGCCGCGGCATGCACGGGACGGAACGCCGGCGGCGTAGCCAGCAGCACGAGCTCGGCATCCGTCTGCAAGAGCTTGCGATACGCGTCGAAGCCCGAGAAGGCCCGGTCGGCGGGCAGGCCGTGCGCACGGGCCAACCCCTCGACCTTGTCCGCAAAGGCATCCGCCACCGCCACGAGCTTGACCGTCACGCCAATGGCCTTGCCCGCCTCGATGCAATTGCCGACCGCACCGCTGCCGCGGCCGCCGCACCCGATCAGGGCAATCTTGACCGTCTTCCCGACGGCACCCTGCGCGCGCAGGATGCGTGGGGCTGCGGCAAGGACAGCGCCGGCGGCGACCGTACCCAGGAAATCGCGACGTGAAACGTTCGACTCAGCATGCATCGGCTGCGGCTCCTTTCAAGGCGCTGACGTCACGGCGAGAACCCCTCGCACGTCGTGGCCTGCGCCGGTTGAGTGGTGATTAGAAGCCGCTCCCGCGCCAAAGGCAAGCGCGAAGTCGCGCTTGTCGTATCTTCAGTGACGCAGGGGCTTACATGGCACATAACGGCCGGGGACGGCCGTCTCCATCGCGCGGGCAGGCGACGAGGCGTGGAGACGGCGGTCCCCGCCGTTAGCGCCCCCCCTGCGTCACTGGCGTGACGGATTAAGGGGTTGCCTCTCGCACAGTGGTGTCCTACAGTACGGGGCATGGAATCGCACCCGCAGATAGATGCGCGCAGTCTCGTGCTTGCGCATGCCATCGCGAGCCGTATAGATGCGGATCCCGAACATGGGGCGATTGACAGGGCTCGCGCACGCTGTATGCGCTGGCTGAAGACGGCGCCGTGCGCCGATCTCGCGCTCTGGAGCGAACTACTCAGCCGGCCATGGCCGGAGATTCGGACCGTCCTGCTCGACCCTTCGGAACGCGGCGCAAGAATGCGTCAGAGCAATCCCTTCTGCGACGTGCTCCTGCCGCGCGAACGTTGGGCGCTCTACCGGAAATTCCGCCATGACCCGCGCGCAGCTTGAGCACATCCTGAGGGCGGCCGGGGCGCTCACCGAGGAGCGGGAAATCGTCGTCCTTGGCAGCCAGGCCATACTCGGGACTTTTCCCGAAGCGCCCGAGGAACTTCGGCGTTCGATGGAGGTCGACGCGTTCCCGCTCGACGCCCCCGAGAAGGCCGACCTCATCGACGGCTCCATCGGCGAACTCTCCCCGTTCCACGAGACCTACGGCTACTACGCACACGGCATCATGCCCGAATCGGCGGCATTCCCCGAAGGCTGGCGTGACCGCCTGGTCCGCGTGGCGACGCCAGCCACACATGGCGTGACAGGCCTCTGCCTCTCACCCGAGGACCTGGCGGCCAGCAAGCTGGCGGCCTGCCGGGAGAAAGACCTCGACTTCGTTACGGCACTTCTGCACCACAAGTTGGTCGAAATCGCGCACCTCCGCAACCGAATCGCGCTGCTGCCGGCCGCATATATACCACGTGCGACGGCAGCCCTCGCGGGGTGCGAAGCGCGGGTCGGGAGGTGATCCGAACCGCGTGGTCACCGGACGATCAACACCGTACCGATCGCGGCGCGGCTGGCGGCGAGGGTGACCTGGCGGTTGACGGTGTCGTAGTTGACCACGAACGCAACCGACGGACTGACCTGGAGCACGCCGCCTTGCGGCAGGCCGTCGAACGTGCCGGGGTCGGTGTTGGAGAAGCCCGCGATAATCGGGTAAACCGTGCCGGGTGCGGGCACAAAACCCGCGGCGACGGTGACGTTCAAGCGTGCCCCGTTCAAGACCAGGCTGCCGGTGACCGCCAAGCGGCTGGCGCCGCCCTCCCCGATGTCCACGCGCAGACACCCGCCGGCGACGAACACGATACCCGCCTTGACCGTAAGGCCATCCGGCGCCAGCGTGCCGCGCGCGCCGATGCCGACCGGGCCGGCCACGCTGCCGCGGCCCCCCAGCACCCCGCCGTTGACCGTCCAGAGCCCCGCCCCGGCCTGCGCGCCATCCACCAGCAGCGTGCCGTCGTTCACGGTCGTGGCGCCCGTGAAGGTGGCGTTGGAGAGCACGAGGGTGCCCGGGCCGGTCTTCACCAGCCCGCTGGCCACGGCGGCGTAGCCGGCGTTGCGCCCGTCCTGGAGCGCGGCCAGCACGGTGAGATCGGCGGCAGGCGTGCCGGTGGCGTCAGCCACGTCGAAGGTCGTCACCCCCCCGACCGTATTGTCGCCCAGCTGGATCTGGGTGCACGCGTTGGCCGAGGCGGTGGCCGTGACGTGGGAGGCGGCACTACCGACGACGGCCACGCGGCCTTTGAGCTGGTATGCCGGCCATGACGCGCTGGCGCCGCCGTTGGCCCGCAACTCCGCCCCGTTCAAGGTCAGATCCATGAGGGTGGTGAAGGTCGCGGCATTCTGCACCAGCCCGCCCGGATTCACGACAACCGCCGTGACGGGACGCGCCAGGTGGTTGCCGAAGGTGTCGTGACGACCGAAAGCCAGCGTCCCCCCGGCGTTGACCGTAACCGCCCCGGCACCGGTGCCGTTGTTGTACACGGAGCCGGTGCCGGCGAACTGCAGCGTGCCCGCGTTGACTGTTGTGGGCCCGGTGTAACGGTTGTTGCCGGTCAAGACGAGGGTGCCACCTCCGACCTTCGTCAGCGCTGCGTTCGTGCCCCCGAGCCCACCGGCGTACGTGGTGGAGTTGGCGCCGACACTAAGGGCGAAATCCCGAGGCAACGCGAGCGCCTGCGCGCCCTGCAGTCCGCCGAACACGGCCCGGTTCAGGGCGGTCAGATCGAGCGCGCCGCCGTCGTTGTTCCAGTTCAACGTGCTCGCCTGCAGCGCCAGCGGGCAGGCCAGTTTGAGGGTGCCGGCCAGCACGCGCGTAATCCCGGCGTGGGTATTGGTGCCCGCGAGCACCAGCAGGCCGGCGCCGCGCTTGTCCATGCCGCCGGAACCGTCCAGCGCGCCGGCAAGCACCACCGTGTTGCTGCCGGTATCGAGCCCGGCCACGGCGCCCGCGCCGAACGTGGCCGGCGGCGTCGAAATGTCGGTCGTGTTGCTGCCGCGCCACTGCAGGACGCCGCTGCCCGTGAACGCCACACCACCCTGCCCCAGGCTGCCGGATGCAAACGCCAGGGTGCCCGCGCGGATGACGGTCAGGCCGCGATAGCCGTTGGTCCCGGTCAGGATCTGCGTGCCGCCGCCCGTCTTGACGATGCTCAAGGCGTTGGACACGCCGCGGTCGCCGATCGTGCCGGAGAAGGTATTGGTGCCGGAAGCCGGGCCGAAGGCCAGTCGGGCCGGCTGGTTCGCGGCGCTATTCGTCACTGTCCCCCGCCCGCCGAGATCGGTCAGGCCGGCCGCGGCCGCATGGCCGCCGTTGAGGTCGAGGACCGTGCCGCCCGCCAGGGCCAGGGCAGACCCCGCCGGCAGCACGCTCAACCACTTGGTCTGGAGATAGGACGCGACGGCCTGCAGCTGCGCCGTGCCCAGCGCGTTCGTGTAGATCAGCACCTCCGCCAGATCACCGTTCAGCCATTCGCCGAGGCCGTTGGAACTGCCGAGGTTCAGCACCGCGGCGGCGGTCGAACCCAGCGCGTAGGCCTGGCTCACGAGCGGTCGGCCCCCGCTGGCGAGGGTCTGGGCGGCGCCCGTGTCGATCGCCGCCGCCTCCACGAACGCATTCGACGCCAGGGCGAGCGGGGCCGTCGCGCCCACGACCCCGCCGTTCCACGTGTTGATTCCGGCGCGGTTGCCGACCGCATGGATGGACAGCCGCGTGGCGGTCGCCGTCCGGATTCCGACGATGCCGGGGTTATAGCCGAGCGTCGCGTAGCGCGGGGAAAACACGAAGCAGACGCTGAGCGGCGTGTTGGTCAGGCCGGCGGCTGCGCGGCTCAAGACGTCGTTGATGCCATCGAAACGGACCACGGCGCGTCCGTTCTGCACGTCGAACTGGCAAGTGGGCCGCTGGGCGACGGCGCCCTGGGAAACGTCGCGCCCGTGGCCGCTCTTGTCCTTCCACAAGGCCACGGGATCGCCGCTCCGGGCTACCGGCTGCGTCCCCTCCAAATCCTGGAACAGGGTGCCGCCGTCGGCCGCGTCGAACCAGAGCGCGCAGCCCGCCGTCACGCCGCCGGGCGCGGCCGCCACCTGGAGGGTCCCGTTGCTGACGACCGTCGGCCCGCTGTAGGTGCTGGCCATCGCCAGCGTCAGCGTGCCGGCGCCCTGCTTGCGCAACCCGCCGCTCCCCGCGGCCAGCAGCGCGCCGCCCACGGCCACATCCCAGCCCGCCGTGTCGAAAACCGCCCCGCCGTCGCGGACATTCAGGACGGCGCCCGCCGACAGGAAACTCACGTTGTTGGTGCGCGCCTGAACGATCCCCCCGTTGAAGTTGACGATCTTCGCCGTGCCACCGGCCCCCGCCTGGAATTGCCGCAGCGACAGGACGCCACCGTTGAGGTTCACCGTGGCCGTGCCCGTGCCCCCCGCCGGGCTCTTCAGGTAAAGCCAGCCCTTGTCCGTGTCGGCGTTCGACCCAGTACCGAGACTGACAGAGCCCGCGGCGATCGTCAGCGTGGCGTTGCCGTTGCCGTTGTTCCCGACAACGTTGGCGAGATCGCCCGGATAGCCCACGCCCAGGGTCATGCGCGTGCCCACGGCCAGGACGCCGCCATCCACCGTCACCGTGCCGGTGGAGACGCCGCCGTTCGCCCCGACGTGCAAGTGCCCGCCAACGCCAGCCCCTCCAGCCCCGCAGATGCTCAACGTGCCGGCGGCCAGTGCCACCGTGCCCGTGCCGCCGTCCACGCCCACGTAATTGGCCGAACCGAACGGGCCACCGCCGAACGTCAGCGTGCCGGCGGCGCCGCTCAGCGTCAACGCACCCACGCTGCCCGTACCCAGGCCGACCAGCAAGCGTCCGCTGGTGGTGTAGTTCGTGGCCGTGGCGTACGCGGCCGCGCGGGGCGTGTGACCGGCGACCCCGATGCGCGGCTCGTCGTTGTTCCCGTCGCCCGGGACAGTGCCAAGCGTCCAGTTGTTCGTGGCAGCGTAGGCGTCGCCTCCGGCCGCCGTGAACACGTTGACGGCGGCCCGCGCTGCGTGCTCGCCGCCCAGCAGTAGGGCAGCGGCCCACGCGACCGCCCAGCCCCCCTGCCACCCGCCGCTGCGCGCCGCCGGCCTGTCGCGCGCCTGCCCGGCGTCGTCCGGGCGCCCCCTCTGCTTCCCGTGCATCGTGCCCCTCCTTGCGCGTCCCCGCCCGATCACCGGAAGTAGAACGTGGCGCCGTTGTCAACCTTGCGCGAGACCAGTTTGATCTGCCGGCCGGCGCCATCGTAGTGGATGACGTAGCCGGATCCGCCGGCCAGGAGTTCGCGACCCTCCGGGGCGTTCTCGAAAAGCGTCGCGTCCATGCTGGCAAAATCCCTGACGATGACGAACTCCGTCCCAACCGCCGGCTTGAACGTCGGGGGCGCCACCAGCGACAGCGTGGCGCCATTCAGCTTCAGGTTGCCCGTCAGCCGCAGCTGAGCGTACCCGGAACCTTCCGTCGTCCCCTCCAAATCAATCTTCAGAACCGAGCCCGACGCGAAGTACACGTTGTTGCTCACGGTCAGACGGGCCGGGCCGCCCACTCCGCCGGGAGCCAGCGTGCCGGCGCTGCTGACGTTCACCGCGCCGGACAGGCTGCCGCTCCCGCCCAGGACGCCGCCGGGGACCTCCACATTGCCGCCGCCCCTGTGCACGCCGTTCACGAGGAGCGTGCCGGCGTTGAGCGTCGTCACGCCGGTGTACGTGCTGTCGGCGCAAGCCAGCGTGCCGTTGCCGCTCTTGGTCAGACCGCTGGCCACGGCCGCGGAGCCGCCGTTGCGCCCGTTCTGCAGCAGGGCGGTCACGGCCAGGTCCACCGCCGGCGTGCCCGTGGCGTCCGCGACGTCGAACGTGGTGGCGCCGGCGACGGCATTGTTGCCCAGCTGGATCGGGTTGTTGCCGTTGCCGGGAATGGTGGTGAGACTCCAGCTCCCGGCCGTCGCGTAATTGCCGCCGTTGAGGCTGTAATTGTTATCCGCCGCCGGAACCGGGACGGCGGACGTCAACCAGGCCGACACACCACACATCACCGCGCCAACGCAACCCTGTTTGAGTCGTGTCATCGCCCCCTCCTTGTCGTGCGAGTCAGCTGAGCATCACACAGCACTTCCACGCCGGTCACCTCGTCGACGCTACTTCACAATCAACACCGTACCGATCGCGCCGCGGCCGGCGGTGAGGATGATCTGGCGGTTGACGGCGTCGTAGTCGATCACAAAGGCTGCCGCCGGGCCGGCCTGCACGACGCCGCCCTGCGGCAGGCCGTCGAACGTGCCCGGATCGGGGTTGGAGAAGCCGGTGACGATCGGGTAGACGGCGCCGGACACGGGCGCGAAGCCATCCGCCACGGTTACGCCCAAACGCGCCCCGGCCAGAAGCAGCCCGCCGGAAACCGCCAACCGGTCCGCCCCACCCTCCCCGATGTCCACGAGCAACTTTCCGCCGGCGGCAAAGGAGATCCCGGCGTTGACAGTCAGGAGGCCCGGTGTCGCGCCGACCCCGGGCGCCAGCGTGCCTGCCGCGCCAATCCCGATCGAACACCCCACCACGCCCACGCCGCCGAGCACGCCGCCGTCCACCGCGTACGTGGCCCCGCCGGTGTGCCGGCCGTTGACCAGCAACGTGCCGGCCGTCAACCGCGTGGCGCCGCTGTAGGTGTTGGTTCCCGTCAGTTCCAGCGTGCCGGCGCCAGCCTTCACCAGCCCGCACGGCACGGCACTCGCGACTATGCCGTCGGTCAGGGGCGCGGCACAGGTCAGATCGGACGCGTCCGACCCCGTCGCATCGGCCACGTCGAAGGTCGTCACGCTGCCGGCGACGTTGGTGCCCAGTTGGATGCCCGTCAGAGCGTTCACCGCCCGCGTCGCGGTGATCCGGGACGCGGTGCTGCCGCCGACGGTCACCGTGCCCTTGAGCTGGTAGGCCTGGAAGGTGGCGTTCGCCCCGCCGTTGGCGCGCAGTTCCCCGCCGTTGAGCGTGAGGTTCTTTAGCGTCGTGTACGTCGCCCCATTCTGCACGAGCCCCCCGGCCTCGACGACCACACGCGCCACGGGGTTGGCGTTATGGATGCCGAACGTGTCGTGCCGGTTGAAGTGAAGCGCGCCACCGCTCCTGACCGTGATGACGCCCGCGATCCTGCCGTAGTCGTAGACCGAACCGGCTGCCGCCGTCTGGAGCGTGCCGGCCAGGATCGTCGTCGGCCCGGAGAAGGTGCTGTTGGCCGTCAGCGCGAGCGTGCCCGCGCCGACCTTGGTCAGCGAGGCGTTCGTGCCGCTCAGGATGCCGCTGTACGTGTACGTGCCGCCGTTCAACCCGACGGACAGTCCGAAGTCGCGCGGCAGGGCGAAGGCCTGCGCGCCCTTCAGGTTGCCGAGCACGGCGTTGGTCAGCGCATGCAGGTCCAGCTTGCCGCCGTAGTTGTTCCAGTCCAGCGTGCTGTACTGCAGGGCCTGGGGATGGGCCAGGGCCAGCGCACCGGCGTTGACGCGGGTGTCGCCGGTGAAACGTGTCGCCGCAGCCAGCGCCATGGTGCCGGGGCCGTTCTTCAGCAGCCCACCCACGCCGCCGGAGGGATTCGCGAGGGCCGTGGACACGACCAGGTCGGCATTCGTGTCCGCCGTCACGTCGGCCACCTGGAACGGCGTGCCCCCAATGGCCAGGTCGCACGCGGCGTAGGCAGTGCCGTCGCCGGTGATGACCGAGGGCGCGGACCCGGCGACCACCACGTTGGTCTTGAGGTAGAACGTGTTCCAGCCATTGTTGCCGCCCCGGCAGGCCAGCGTCCCGCCATCGAGAATCACCCGACCGAGCGGCGTAAAGGCGTTGTTTGTGTTGCTCACGGTGCCACCCTGCACCAGCACCGTGGCTTTGACAGCCGTACCGGCATTGCCGAGCTGGTCGTGTTCGGCGAAGATCAGCGTCGCGCCGGGATGCACGGCGAGCGTGCGCGCGACCTGGGGATTGCCCAGCGTGCTCGTCGTCGGGTTCTGGCCTTGCTTGCCGCTCTGGGACACCAGCACGCCCTCGACGATGTCCACGCCCCCCGTGAACGTGCCGAGTCCGGTCAGCGTCAACTTCCCCGCGCCCCGTTTGGTCAGTCCGCCCGACGGCGTGCCGGCCAGCAGCGGCTGGGCCATGGTCACCGCGAAGCCGGCCGTGTCCAACACCGCCCCGCCGCTCTGCACATAGGCGGCGTTCAAGCCTTGCATGAACGTGCCCGTCGTGACCCGCGGCCGCAGCGTGCCGCCGTTGAAGTTGAACGTGGCCGCGCCCGTGCCAGCGTTCTTGGCGACCTGATTCACCGTCAGGATGCCTCCATTGAGATTGTAGATGCCGGCATTCTTGCCGCCGCCGTTGAACTGCACGTTCCCGAGCACCGTGACGTCACCGCTGACCTGCGTGTAGGTCCCCGTGCCTGCCACTGCGTTGCTGCCGTAGCCGCCCGCGTAGAACGTCCCGTTCACCTGCAGCACACCGCCGTATTGCGTGCCGGAACTGGTCCCGTTCGCGCCGACCACGAACTGGCCGGTCACAGTGGCTGTACCGGCATTGAGTTCGAAGTGCGGCGTATTGGGGTTGTTGAGTGCGCCGACATCCAGAGCGACGGACGTAGTCAGCGTACCGCCGTTCAGCGTCAAAGAGCCGCCGCTCAGGAAGGTTCCCCCGGCGCCCACGTTCAGCGTACCGCCATCGATCGTCAGAGCGCCGTTACCCAGCGTGCCTGAACTGTTGTTGCCGATCCAGAGGCCGCTGTCCACGTTGAGCGTCGCATTGGTCGGCAACGTGTAGACGCCGGTGAGCCCCGGATCGGGCCCGATGCACATCCTGCCGGTGACGCGCACCGTCGTGCCCGTCGCCTGGTCCGCCACGCCGCTGCCACCCAGTCCGCCGATGAAGAAGCGCACGCCGCCGACAAGATTGTAGGTGCCGAGCGTGAAATCGCGCGCGATGTGCAGCGTCCCCGCCGTGCCCGCCCCCCGGCCCACGATGCACGCGCCCACCGAACGGGTGTCGTCCACCGTCACCGTCGCATTGCTGACGATCACGGCCAGGTCCGTGGTCAGGTCGTTTGTCGGCACGCTGCCGCCCTGCCAGGTTTCCGCCGCGGTCCAGACCCCCGTCGTGGGGTTGCTGTAGAGCGTGGCGGCGCGGGTAGACGGCGCTGCGCCCAGCAGCGCCACCATAAGCGATGTCGTAAGGACGCAGAACCTGAACGAAAGCGGAATGCATGTCATGATCGTCTCCACCTGCAGGACGGCCCGGGAGGGACCCGTTTGCGCCCCCCCCATTTCGCCCACAACCATCAGGACGGCCCTGGAGGACCGTCCTACGTGGGACGGCGCTCCCGCGCCGTCCCCTGTTGCCTGCCACCGAACTCTACCGCATCAGGAACACGCTACCGTTGTCCACCTTGCGCGAAGTCAGCGTGATCGCCCCGCCAGCCCCGTTGTAGTGCAGCAGGTAGCTCGCCCCGCCGGCAAGGATCTCCGCGCCCTCGACCTGCGCGAACATGCTGCCCAAGCCGCCGGAGAACCCCGTGACGAACGTGAACACCTGCCCGAACGCCGGCGTGTACGTCGAGGGCACGGGCACGAGCCGGAGCGTCGCGCCGGACGGCGAGAAGGCGCCCGCGCCGCCACTCAGGTCGAACACGTCGCAACCCGCGGCGCCGATGTTGACGAGCAGCGTCGCGCCGGGCAGGAAACCGACGTTGCCGTTCAGGTGGATCGTCGCCACCGTGTTCGTGTCGCCCGCAGTCAGCGTGCCGCCGCTGCCGACCGAGATGGCGCTACGGATCGTGCCCGTGCCGCCCAGCACGCCGCCGTTGACGGTGTAGTTGCCCGCCACAACCGTGTGGGTGTTGTTCACCAGCAGTGTGCCGGCGTTCACCATCGTGTCACCCGTGTACGAACTGGCCGCGTTGAGCGCCAGCGTGCCGGCGCCACTCTTCACGAGCATGCCCACGAGGGTGTAAGGATTCCCGACGGGGACGGTGACGGTCAGGTCGGGATTGACGTCGCCCGTGGCGTCGGCCACGTTGAAGGTCGTGCCCGGGTTGGGCGCGATGTCGAACCGCGCGTTCGCGCCCACACCCGCCGCGATGGTCGAAACCGCCGCGCCGGTGACCGTGACCGCGCCGCGCGGCCAGTACGAACCCCAGTTCCCGTCGCCGCCGTTGGCGGTCAGCGTGCCGCCGCGGAGGGTGACCGGACCGAGGGTGATGAACCGGGCGCTGCCGTTGTCCACCGTGCCGCCGTTGACGACAAGTTCGACGAGGGGAGTCGTGCCCGGGGCGTTGCCGAAGACGTCATGGGTCTGGAACGACAGCGTCCCGCCGGCGTTGATGGTTATCAGGCGTCCGGCTGTCTGCGGATTGCCCAGCGTGCTGGAGGTCGGATTGGCCAAGCTGCGCGCGCCGCTGGCCTGCACAATGCCCTCGTTGATTTCGATGTTGCCTGTGAACGAACTACCGGTGGCGTTAAGCAACAGCGTACCCGTCCCTCGCTTGCCCAACCCGCCGGCCCCCGTGAGCGCCGTGGCGAAAGTGGCGTTGTTCGCGCCGAGGTCCATCGTCGCGATCGCGCCCGCACCCAGCGCGGCCAGGCGGCTGGAGATGTCCAGTGTATTGACGCCCGCCCACTGGAGCGTGCTGCTGCCGGAGAAGGTGATCGTGCCGGATGGCCCCAGCGCGCCGGTGACGAAGCTGAGCGTGCCCCCGTTGAGCGTGGTGCCGCCGGTATAGGAGTTGGCCACCGTCAGGGCCATGGCGCCGGCGCCGCTCTTGGTCAGCGTCGCGGCCGCGCCCCCCGCCCCCGGCTTATTGAGCAGGGGCGAGCTCACGGTGAGGTCCGCGCCGCCGCCACCCGTCGTATTCACCACAAAATTGACGTTGCCGCTGCCGAGATGCGTACCGATGTTGCTGCTGCCGGTGGTCGTGAGCGTCGAACCGGAAGTGCCAGACACCGTCACCGTCCCCATGATGTTGAACTCGTGGTAGTTCACGTTCACCCCGTTGCCGCCGGTGACAGTGGCGCCGTTCATGAGCGTCACATTGCCTATCGTCACGAAGTAGCTGCCGTGCGACAGGATCGCGTTGTCCACGACGAAGGCCGTGGGGCTGAGGTAAGTCGCCGCGCCAACCGAGTCGTTGTTCGAGAACAGCAGGGTCGCGCCGTCCTGCACCCGGATTTCGCGCCCGGCGACGGTCATGTTGCCCAGTCCGGTCGCCGTGGGGTTGCTGTTGTTGGCGGCGAGCGTGTCGCTGAGCGTGCCGCCTTTGACGATGAGGTTGCCGGTGAACGTATGGCCCACGCCGAACGTCAGCGTGCCGGCGCCCGCCTTGGTCAGCCCGCCGTCCCGCGTGGCGCCCAGTCCGGCGTCGTGCTGCAGCACCTGGGCGATCGTGACGTTGAAACCGGCCGTGTCTACCGTCCCGCCACCAGCCTTGACGTTGGCGGCGGAGAGCCCTTGCAGGAACGTGGCTGTGGACGCCGAGGGCTTCAGCGTACCGCCGCCGAAGTTGAAGGTGGCCGTCCCGGAACCGCCTTTGACGAGAGTCGGCGTCGTCAGCGTGCCGCCGTTGAGGTTGTAGACGCCGTGGTTCGGCCCGCCGCCGCCGAAGTGAACCTGTCCCGTCACGGTCGCCGTGCCACCCGATTGCGTGAAGGTGCCCGTGCCCGTGCCCTCGCCGTAGCCGCCCAGGTAGAGGGTGCCGTTGACCTGCAATGCGCCGCCGCTCTGCGTGACCGAACTGTTGACGCCGTGGGCGCCCGGGACAAGTTGGCTGGCGACGGTCACGGTCCCGCCATTGATGACCAGGCTCGCGTTGGGATGGCTGACAGCCCCGATGTCGAGCTTGGACGAGGCGTTGAGGGCCCCGTTGTTGATGGTCAGCGTCCCGACGTTCAATAGCACGCCATTGGCGGTGCTGCCGGCGTTGACCGTGCCGCCGTCGATCGTCAGCGCCCCCGAACCGACGGCGCCCGAGGAGTTGTCGCCGATCCAGATACCGTTGGCTACGGTCAGCGTGGCCCCGTTGCCGATGGCGTAGGATCCGGTCACGCCGGGATCGGGGCCGATGGCCATCTTGCCGAGGACCTGCACCGTCGTGCCGGCCGCCTGGTTGGCCACGCCGCTGCCACCGCCACCGCCGATGAAGAAGGATACGCCGTTGAAGAGGTTGAACGTGCCGACGGTGAAGTTCTGATTGATGTTCAGGGTGGCCGACCCCGAGGTGCGACCGACAACGGTGCAACCTACCGAGCGCACCGCATCGACGGTGATAACGGCCCCGCCGCTGAGCCACCCGACGTCCGTGCTCGTGTCGTTGACCGGCGCGACGCCGCCCAACCAGCTTCCGCCCGCCGTCCAGTCGCCGGTAACAACATTGCTGTACTTCGTCGCCGCCGGCGCCAACCCGGCCAACGCGAACACCAGCACCAAGCCCAACCCGCATCCCCGCCCACTCAACGCGAACCGTTTCATGGTCAACTCCTCATCGTTTCGGGGCGCCGCCGCAAAGGACCGTCGCCCAGCACCGGCAAGTTGCATACGCTTACTAACAGGTAATATAGCACAGCGCATCCCCTTTGCCATCCCCATGAATGGGGGTTCATGGGCGGGGGGGGCGACAGCCAGTGGCGGGACGGTGGACGTGACACCGGTCTCAGCGCACGATCAGCACGGTACCGGGGGCACGGCCGGCGGTGAGGGTGATCTGCCTGTTGGCGGTGTCGTAGCGGAGGGTGCAACCGGCCGTGCCCACCGGCACCACCGCGCCCTCAGGCAGTCCGGCAAAGGCGCCGGGGGAGGGATTGGAGTAGCCCGTGACGATCGGGTAGACCGTGCCGTCAACGAGGGTCGTGCCGGCCAGCGCCGTCACGCGCAACCTCGCGCCGTTGAGCGACAGGGCGCCCGTCAGGGCCAACCGGTCGGCCCCCTCCGCCTGGATCGTGATGTCGAGGATGCCGGCGTCGATGAAGGTCACACTGCTGTTGACGGTCAGCGTAGCCACGCCGTTCGTGCCACCCGGCGCAAGCGTGCCCGCGCCGGTGACGGTTACGGCGCCGGGGATGCTGCCGCTGCCGCCGAGGCTGCCGGCGACGACGGTGTAGGCGCCGCCCCCCGTGTGGACGCCGTCAACCAGCAGCGTGCCGCCATCGACCACGGTCGTTCCGCCGTAGGTGTTGGCGCCGGTAAGCCGCAGCGTGCCGGGCCCCTCCTTGGCGAGCGCCCCCACGCTGGCGGCCGGATTGGCCAGGACCACCGCCGCGGTCAGGTCGGCTGCGCCGTCGCCGGTCACGTCCTCGACGTTGAAAACCGTGCCGGGCGCCGGCAGCAGGTCCACGCGGGCGTTGGCCCGGGCCGTGGCCGCCAGCGTCGAGGGCGCGTGGCCGGTGACCGTGACCGGGGCTTTCAGCCAGTACGTGCCCCACATGAAGTGCCCGCCATCGGACATCAGCGTGCCGCCGCTGAGCGTCAGCGGCCCGAGCGGATTAAAGAAGTCGGTGCTGGTCACCGTGCCGTTGCTGACGACGAGGGCCGTGGTCGGAAAGCCGGTCGCGTTGCCGAAATTGTCGTGCGACACGAACTGCAGCACGCCGCCGGCGTTGACGCGGATCACGGGCGTGGCCCAGGACTGCGCGGCGGAGGGCGACTGCTTGCCGAGCTGCAGCACGCCGCCGTTGACCGTCGTCACGCCCGTCCAAGTCCCGCCACCCGACAGAACCTGCGTACCGTTCCCGACTTTGGTCACCGTCGCATTCGTGCCGCCGAGAACCCCCGCGTAACTGGCCGTGGTGTTGCCCAGGCTGAGCGCGAAACCGCTGGGCAGCATGAGCGCCTGGGCCCCTTTCAACCCGCCCAACACGGCGTTGGTCAGGGCGGATAAATCCAGCGCGCCCCCGTAGTTGTTCCAGTCCAGCACGGCCGTCTGGAGAGCCGGCGGGACAGCCAGCTTCAGCCGGCCGCCGTAAATCCGCGTGTCACCGGTGTAGGTATTGGTTCCCGCGAGCACCATGGCGCCGGCCCCCGTCTTGATCACACCGGCCACCTGGACGTTCCAGTTGTTGCCCAGGATGCCCGCCACCAGCAGGTTCGTGGCCGCGGCGCCGGCGGCCACGTCGAACGTGGTCATGCGCGCGCCGAGGTTGCTCAGCTTGAAAACCGCATCGGCATTGCGCAGCGACACCAGCGTGGACGTGACATCGCCGGTCACCGTCACGTTCGTATTCAGGTCGAAGGAACCGAACGAAGCGGCGTTGAGATGCACGCCGCCGTCGGCCGTAAGCGTCCCCCCGTTGAGCAGGACGGGACCGAAGGTGGTGAGCCGGTCCCGGCTGACCACGTTTCCGCCGGCTTCCACCACCACCTGCACGTTGGGCAGGCTGGCGGCATTGCCCAGCTGGTCGTGCTGCGTGAAAAGCAGCGTCCCGCCGTTACCCACGACGATCCGGCGGCCCGCCGTCATGGGATTGCCCAGTGCGCTGTTGACGGGATTGAGGGGGAGCCCGGCCGCCCCGGCCTCGAGCGTACCCTGCACGACGTGCACGTCGCCCGTGTAGGTGCTCGTGTTGCTGGTGAGCGCCAGCGTGCCCGTGCCGGTCTTGGTCAGCCCGCCTGACGGCGCGCCGGCGAGCAACGGCTGCGCGACGGTCACGGCGTACGCGTCGGAGTCGATGCGTGCGCCGCCGATCCGCACGTTGGCCGCCGTGAGCCCCGCCAGCAGCGCCCCGGAGGCGCCGGCCCGCAGCGTGCCGCCGTTGAAGTTGAAGGTGCCCGCGCCCGTGCCAACCTTGACGATCTGCCGCGTGGTCAGCGTGCCGCCGTCCAGGTTGTAGATGCCGGCATTCTTGCCGCCCCCGTTGAAATGCACGACGGCCGTCACCGTGACGTCCCCGCTGGCCTGCGTGTAGGTGCCCGTGCCGGCCGTGACGTTATCGTTGTGGCCGCCCACGAAGAAGGTGCCGTTCACCTGCAGGGCGCCGCCGCTCTGCGTGCCGGAGCTGCTGCCGTGCGCACCGACCACGAACTGGCCGCCCACGGTCACGCGGCCGCCGTTGAGGGTGAAACGGGGGACGTTGGGGTTGTTCAGCCCGCCCACGTCCAGCGCCACGGGCGTGGTGAGCGTGCCGCCGTTGACGGTGAGGGAGCCGCCGCACACCAGCAACCCCGCCGGACTGGCCGGGTTCACGGTGAGGGTGCCGCCGTCCAGGATCAGCGCACCGTTCCCCAGTGCGCCGCCGCTGTTGTTGCCGATCCACAGGCCGCCGGCCACCGCGAGCGTGGCGTTGGTTGGCACCGTGTAGGCGCCAGTCAGCCCCGGGTCCGGGCCGATGGACATCCTGCCGGCAACCTGGACGACCGTGCCTGTCGCCTGGTCCGCCACGCCGCTGCCGAACGCGCCGCCGACGTAGAAGCGGACGGTATTCAGCGCAGCGGACGATCCCAGCGTGAAATCGCTGGCGATGTGCAGGATCCCCGTCCCGCCGCCCGCGCCGACGATACAGGAGCCCGCGGCGCGTGCGGCATCCACGGTCACCACGGCGCCGTTGGTGATCACCGCCTGGTCCGTGGTCAGGTCATCGGCGGGCGCCGTACCGCTCTGCCAGGTTTCGGGCGCCGTCCAGCTGCCGGTCACCGGGAGGCTGTAGCGAATCGCGGCGTGCGTCGACGGCGCTGCGCCCAGCAGCGCCACCATGAGCGCAGCCGGAAGAATGCAGCACCTGAACGAAACGGGAATGCGCGTCATGATCGTCTCCGCCTGCGGGACGGGACGGAAGGACCGGTTTGCGCCCCCCCATTGCGCCCGCAACCATCAGGACGGCCCTGGAGGACCGTCCTACGTGGGACGGCGCTCCCGCGCCGTCCGGACCTCTACCGCATCAGGAACATCGTGCCGTTATCGATCTTGCGCGCGGTCAGGTAGATCCGCTGGCCGGCGCCGTCATAGTGGATCACGTAGCTGCGCGCGCCGCCCAGGATTTCCGTGCCCTCGGGCAGCCCGTTGAACGTGCTGCTCAAGCCGCCGCTGAAGTGGTTGACGATCGTGAACTCCGTGCCCACCGCCGGCAGGTAACTGGGCGGCGTCACGACGAGGTCCAGGGCGCCGTTGGCCGGCGTGAACGTGCCCGCGCCGCCGACCATCTCGATCTGGTCATAGCCGCCCGGCTGAATGTTGACAACCAGCTTGCCGCCCGCCAGGAAGCTCACGTTGCCGTTGACGGAGAGCGTCGCCGTGGTGTTGGTGTCCCCCGCGGTCAGGATGCCGGAACTGCCCACGGTCACGGCCGCGCTGGCGCTGCCGATGGCGCCGTTGCCGCCCAGCACGCCCGCGGACACGCCATAGGCGCCGCCGACGGTGTGGTTGGCATTCACCAGCAGCGTGCCGCCGTTGATCGTGGTCGTACCGGTGTAGGCGGGAGCCGCGGCGATGATCATCCGGCCGGCGCCAGCCTTGATCAGCGCGCCGGTGTTGTAGACTTCGTTCAGGAGCGGCACGAGAACCGTCAGATCGGCGACGGGGTCCCCGGTCTGGCCGACGTCGAACGTCGTGGCGGGGATCGTGGTGCCGCCCAGGTGAATGCCGTAGTTAACCGTCCCGGTCGTGTCGAAGAAACACCCCGAGGCGCCCGAGACGGTGACGCTCCCGCGCAGGTTGAAGGTCTGGAATGCGGCGGCGGCGCCGTTGGCGGTGGTGATCCGGCCGCCGTTCTGCAGGACGATGTCGCCGATGGACATGAAGCGCGGCGCTTCGTTGGCGAGCGTGCCGCCGTTGACCGTGATCACCACGGGCGTCTTGTACTGGAAGGAACCCATCGTGTCGGAGGCCGCCAGCAACAGCGTGGCGCCCGCGTTGATGGTGATTGTGCGCCCCACCGTCGTCATGTTGCCCAGGCCGGAGACGGTCGGGTTGGCGTTGTTGGCCTGGACGGTGTCCCTCAGGATCCCCTCGTCGATGACGATGTTGCCGGTGAAGCTGTTGCCGCCGCTGAGCGTCAGCGTGTCGCTGCCGCGCTTGGCCAGCCCGCCGGCGCCGCTGATGGCCGCAGCCAGCGTGACCGGGTTGCTGCCGACGTCGAGCGTGGCCAGTTTGCCCGCGCCCGGCAGCTGCAGGCGAGAGGACATGTCCGTCGTGTTGCCCGCGTCCCACTGCAGCATGGCGTTGTCGGAGAAGGCAACCGTGCCACTGCCGCCCAGCGCGCCCGTGGCGAAGCGCACCGTGCCGCCGCCGATCTGCGTGCCGCCCGTGTGGGAACTCACCGCAGTCAGCGCCAGCGTACCCGGCCCGGTCTTGACCAGCATGCCCATCTGGCCGCTGGGGTTGCCGATCGGCACCGCAATGGTCAGGTCGGGATCCGCGTTGCCGGTCACGTCGGCCACGTCGAAGGTCGTGCCGGGACTGGGCGATACGTCGACCCGCGCATTCGGGCCCGCGCCGGCGGCAATCGCGGAGGGTGCCGTACCCGTCACGGTGACAGTGCCCCTGGGCCAGTAAGAGCCCCAGTTCGAATCGCCGCCGTTGGCCGTCAGCGTACCCGCGTTGAGGGTGACGGGGCCCAACGTGATAAACTTGGCACTGCCGTTGTTCACGCCGCCGCCATTGACCACGAGCGCCACCTGCGGCGTACTCCCGGCATTGCCCAGCACGTCGTGGGCCAGGAACGACAGCGTCCCGCCGGCTTCGACCGTGATCAGGCGGCCGGCCCTCTGCGGGTTGCCCAAGGTGCTGGTCACCGGGTTGGCGACACCCATCTGGCCATTGGCCACGAGCGTACCCTGGCTGACCGTCACGTTGCCGTTGAACGACGAGCCCGTGGCGGTGAGGGTGAGCGTGCCGGAACCGTTCTTGGTCAGCCCGCCGTCCACGGCGTTGTCCCCGCCGATACCGGAGTGGATGAGGGTCTGGCCGAGCGTAAGATTGTAGGTCTGCGGATCGAGGACGGCCCCGCCATTGCGCACGTTGGCGGTTGTCACCGTGAGGAAATTGCCGGTTGTGTCGGAGACCGCGGCCTGCAGGGCGCCGCCGTTGAAGTTGACAACCGCGTAGTTGGAACCGCTCGCTATCTGCCGCGCGCTGCTCAACGTGCCACCGTTCAGATTGATCGTGCTGGGTGCGCCCGCGCCAGCGTTGCCGTACGGGTTCAGCCAGAGATGCGAGCCATCGAGACCGCCCGGCCCGGTGCCTCCGGCGGCCACATTGACCACGCCGTCGTTGATGGTGAGGGTGCCGGAGCCATACTGGCCGTTGTTGCCGGCGTCGCTGCCGCCGATGGCGGTATACCCCACGTTGGCGCCGCTGCCACCGCCGATGTTGAGCACGCCACCGGTATTCACCGTTACCGTGCCCGTGGTGCCCGAGATGCCTGAGCCGATGCCGAAGTTGCCGTTGTTGGCAATGGTTACCGTGCCGGCAATGGCCAGCGTTCCGCCGGTCACCGCGTTGATCTTGACGGTGTTGGACAGCGAACCGCCCGCGCCAATCGAGAGCGTGCCGCCCGTGACCAGCGTATTTCCGCTGTACGTGTTGACTCCGCTCAAGGTCTGCGTACCGCC
Organism: uncultured Victivallales bacterium; assembly: GCA_964402115.1. Lineage (GTDB taxonomy): Bacteria > Verrucomicrobiota > Kiritimatiellia > UBA8416 > CAYOBW01 > CAYOBW01. Next base: position 4,648 of record CAYOBW010000026.1, on the reverse strand, counting down.
ACCGGTCTTGGTCAGCGTCGCCCCGGTTCCGCTGAGGGCGCCGCTGTACACCGCGCTCGCGCCGCCATTGCCAAGGGTCAGCGCGAAGCTGTTCGGCAGGGCCAGGCCTTGGGCACCCTTCAGCCCGCCGAACGTTGCGGCTGCAAGCGCGCCGAAGCTCAGTGTGCCGCCGTAGGTGTTGTGATCCAAGGTGCTGTTCTGCAAGGCCAGGGCATTGCCAAGTGCCAGCGTACCCGCTGAGACCTTCGTGTCGCCGATGAACGTGTTGGCCCCGCTGAGGGTCAGCGTGCCGCCGCCCAGTTTGTTCAGGCCGCCCGAGCCCCCGTTGAGCAGATTCTGGGCGATGGTGACAGCGAAGCCGCCGTCATCGATCACCGCGCCGCCATTCTGGACGTTCGCGGCAGTGATATTCTGGAGAAACGTGGCCGTGGCGCCCCGGGCCGTCAGCGTACCGCCGTTGAAATTGAAGGTGCCGGTGCCGGAGCCGCCGTTCTTCACGATGGTATTCACGGTCAGCATCCCGCCGTTGAGGTTGTAGACCCCGTGGTTCGGCCCGCCTCCGTTGAAGTTGATGCCGCCCGTCACAGACACAGTGCCGGCCGATTGCGTATACGTCCCCGTCCCTCCACCGCCATCCGCGTATCCGCCGATGTAGAACGGGGCATTGACCGTCAGGCTGCCGCCGCTCTGCGTGCCTGTGGACGTGCCGTGCGCCCCGATGACGAACTGGCCCCCGGCCGTCACGTTGCCGGACGAGAGGATAAAGCTCGGCGTGTTGCCGAGCGAACCCACATCGATCAGCCCCGGCCCGGGAATCGTGCCGCCGTTGACGTGCAGCGTGCCGACCTGGACCAGCGTACTCCCGGTGTAGATGTTCGCGCCCGAGAGCACCAGCGTGCCCGCCCCGGTTTTGGCCAGGCTGCCGGCGCCGCCGCCTTGTCCCGCGTTACGATTCATCAACGCCGCCGACACCGTCAGGTCCGGATTGGCGTCCAGCGTGGCATCGGCCACATTGAAGGTGATGGTGGCATTGGCGGACGAACCGAGGTGAATGCCGCCATACGTCGTGCCGCCGGCCGCCGGCCCGCTGATCGTCGAAGGGCTGCTGCCGCCCACGTTCACGGCCTGTTCCAGCGAGTACATCTGGTAGTCTGCGTTCACCCCCCCGGCGCCGTTCAGCGTGCCGCCGTTCAGCGTGAGCGGGCCCAGCGTGGTGAACTTGTTCGTGGTCGTCACCACGCCGCCGTTGATCGCCAGCGGACTCAACACCGTAACACCCGCGCCGCCAAACGCATCGTTCCCGGCAAAGACCAGCGTGCCGCCGCTGTTCACGGTCATGCTGTTGCTGGCCAGATTGGCGAGACCCAGAACCCGCACGGCCCCACCGTGGATGGTCAGGCCACCCTGGAAGGATGCGTTCACGCCGAACGTCAGGGTGCCGCTGTCGTTCTTCACCACCTTGGAATTGGCCCCGCCGCCCCCTACCGTGATGTTGATCGTGGTGTTGTAAGCGCCCGCCACCGTCAGCGTGTTGCCGTTCACGTTGATGGAGTTGTTCGCGAGAAACTGCAGCGGTCCGCTGGCGGCGTTGAACTGCACGCTGCTGCTGAGCTCGTGCCCGAGGTTGAGGGTTTGCGCCACTGAGCTGTTGTTGACGATGTCGCCTGTCAGCCTGGTCCAGTTCGGACTCATGGTATAGGCGCTGGCGCCGCTGTTGAACGTGATGCCGCTGAAGGATGTGCCTGACAAGAAGCCGTTGACCAGCGTCGTGCCCGAGCTGCCGGCCTCGCCGAAGAACAGCGCGTCCCCGGCCAGCGGGGGGTTGTTGCCGCCGGTCCAGTTGGCGCCGGTCCAGTTGACCGACGCGTCGCCGACCCAGGTGTCACTGGCCGCGTGAGCCTGGAAATGCGTGGCCAGCAGCGCCGCCGCGCAAGCAACCGTACGGAAGAAAAGCACGCCTGATCGGTTCGTTTTCATCATTCACCCTTCATGCCGTTCGGGACAACCGTTGTGTCCGCGTCGCTGCAGCCTATTCGTTGACGATTTCTTAGTGTAGCACATCTCCCCCTTTCCGCCACACCCATGAACATGGGTTCCGGGTAACGCATCAGTAGCGCGAGGGGGAGGGCGCTAACGGCGGGGACCGCCGTCTCCACGCCCCGTCGCCTGCCCACGCGATGGAGACGGCCGTCCCGGCCGTTAGGTGCCTTGTAAGCCCCCGGCTGTCACTGGGGCGATACGGTCCTGCAATGGACGGAGGGCGGAGGGGATGTCAGCGCCGGATACCGGCGTCCCGTGGGAGGTTCGGAGGCCTGCGGCCCGAGCACCCTTCCAGGCTCAGCGGACGATCAGCACGGTGCCGAGAGCCCCGCGGGCGGTGAGGGTAATCTGACTGTTGGCGGCGTCGTAGCGAATGGTGCAGCCGCCCGCGCCCGCCGGCAGCACCGCGCCATCCGGCAACCCGGCAAAGAAGCCGGGGGCGGGATTGGTGTAACCCGTGACAATCGGATAAACCGTGCCGTCGACCAGATGCGTGCCCGCCGGTACCGTCACGCTCAGCCGCGCGTCGTTGAGCGACAGGGCACCCGTCAGGATCAACCGGTCGGCCCCGGCCGCCTGGATAGTGATGTCAAGGACACCGGCGTCGATGAACGTCACGCTGTTGTTGACGGTCAGCGTGGCCACGCTGTTCGTATCGCCCGGCGCAAGCGTGCCCGCGCCGGTGACGGTCACGGCGCCGGGGATGCTGCCGCTGCCGCCGAGGATGCCGGTGACGACGGTGTAGGCGCCGCCGCCCGTGTGGACGCTGTCAACCAGCAGCGTGCCGCCATTGACCACGGTCGTGCCGCCGTAGATGTTGGCGCCGGTCAGCCGCAGCGTGCCGGGCCCCTGCTTGGTGAGCGCACCCACACTGCCCGACGGATTGGCCAGGACCACCGCCGCGGTCAGATCGGCTGCAGCGTCGCCGGTCACATCCTCAACATTGAAGACCGTGCCGGGCGCCGGCAGCAGGTCCACGCGGGCGTTGGCCCGGCCCGTGGTCGCCAGCGTCGAGGGAACGTGGCCGGTGACGGTGACCGGCGCCTTCAACCAGTACGTGCCCCACATGAAGTGCCCGCCGTCGGACAGCAGCGAGCCGCCGTTGAGCGTCAAAGGCCCGAGCGTGTTGAAGAAGTCGGTGCTGGTCACCGTGGCGTTGCTGACAACCAGGGCCGTGGCCGGGAATCCGCCGGCGTTGCCGAAGTTGTCGTGCGAGACGAACTGCAGCACGGCGCCGGCGTTAACGCGAATCGCAGACGTCGCCCAGGACTGCGCGGCGGTGGGCGACTGCTTCCCGAGTTGCACCACGCCGGCGTCGATCGTCGTCACGCCCGTCCACGCGCCGCCGCCCAACAGGGCCAGCGTACCCGCCCCGGTCTTGGTCAGGGCCCCGGCGCCGCCGCCCTGCCCGATATTGCGATCCACCAACGCCGCCGACACCGTCAGATCGGGGCTGGCGTCTGCCGTGACGTCGGCCACGTTGAAGGCAATCGTGTTGTTAGCTGACGAGCCGAGGTGGATGCCGCCGAACGTCGTGCCGCCGGCCGCCGGGCCGCTGATCGTCGACGGGCTGCCTCCGCCCACGTTCACGGCCTGCTCCAGCGAGTACATCTGGTAGGCGGCGTTCACCCCCCCGGCGCCGGCCAGCGCACCGCCGTTGAGCGTGAGCGGACCCAGCGTGGTGAACTTGTTCGTGGTCGTCACCCTGCCGCCGTCGTTGACCACCAGCGGACTCACCACCGTGATGCCCGCGTGGCCGAACGTGTCGTTCACGCCGAAGACCAGCGTGCCCCCGCCGTTGACGGTCACGGCGTTGCCGGCCAGGTTGGCAAGACCGGCTGCCCGGACTGCGCCGCCGTTGATGGTCAGGCCGCCCTGGAAGGCTGCGTTCGCGCCGAAAGTCAGCGTGCCGGCGTCGTTCTTCACCAGCCTGGAATTGACCCCGGCGCCAGACATCGGAAGGTTGATGGCCGTGTTGTACGCGCCGGCCACCGTCAGCGTATGGCCGTTCAGGTTGATGCTGTTGTTCACGCCGAACTGCAGCGGTCCGCTGGCGGCGTTGAACTGCACGTTGCTGCTGAGCTCGTGCCCGAGGTTGAGGGTTTGCAGCGCCGAGCTGTTGTTGACGATGTCGCCCGTCAGCCGGGTCCAGTTCGGCCGGAAGGAATAGGCGCTGGCGCCGGCGTTGAACGTAATGCCACTGAAGGAGACGCCTGCGGCGAAGTTGTTGGTCAGGGTCGTGCCCGCGCTGCCCGCCACACCGAAGAACAGCGCATCCCCGCCGAGCGGAGGGCTGTTGCCGCCGGTCCAGTTGGCGGCGTTCCAGTTGGCCGATGTGTCGCCCACCCAGGTATCGCTGGCCGCATACGCGCGGCAGAGCACAGCCAGAGACGCCACGCCGCACGCCAGCGCACGCGAATGGAGCAGGCCCGCTCGATGCATCTTCATTCCCCACCCCCCGCCGTTCCCGAACGCGACCCCGCAGTCAGCCGCACCCCTCGACAATGGCTACGCGACTGGTGGCCGGTGCGGGTTGCATGGGCGCAGAGTGCCATGCGAGGGATAAGGACTGCAAGACCCATGAATATGGAACGTAGCCGCGGGCTAT
>CAYOBW010000025.1:0-41541 GCA_964402115.1 uncultured Victivallales bacterium | reverse complement strand
CATGTCATTCTGAATCCTGAATTCTGGCTTCTGACTTCTCTCCTGCAGAGGGGTTTTGCAAGCGCCTCGCATACTCAGGACTGACGGAAAGATACTCAGGGATGACATGGTCTTGACACGGCGTACGCCGATCGGCGATGCATGTGTCTGCGACAGTGAGGTGGTGACAGAAGGACAACGACAATGGTTTTCAGTTCGCACCTGTTCATTTTCTACTTCCTGCCGCTGGCATTGGGCGTCTACTACCTCCTGCCGCTGCGCGGGAAACACGTCGCACTCACCCTGTTCAGCTACGTGTTCTACGGGTGGGCCAACCCGTGGTTCGTGCTGCTGATGATGTTCCAGACCGTCGTGGATTGGATCTGCGGCATGACGCTGGCAGGGATCTGGGGCCGGCCCAAGGGCGCGCCGGTGCCGCTGCTCGAGCCGCACGCACCGCGCACGCGCCTGCAGAAGGGCGCCCTGGCCGGCGCGCTCATCTCGAACCTGCTGTTGCTCGGGTTCTTCAAGTATTTCAACTTCGGCCTCGCCAGTTGGAACGGGCTGATGACCGTCGCCGGCCTGGATGCGGCGCGCTGGGACACGGTGCTGCGGATCACCCTGCCGCTGGGGATCAGCTTCTACACGTTCCAGTCGATGAGCTATGCCATCGACGTGTACCGCGGCGAGGCCCGGGCGATCCGTTCGATCCTCGACTACATGTGCTACGTGGCGATGTTCCCGCAGCTGGTGGCCGGGCCGATCGTGCGCTTCCAGGACGTGGCCGACCAGTTCGTGACGCGGACGCACACGCTCCAGAAGTTCGCGCGCGGCGTGGCGTTCTTCGCGCTGGGGCTGGGCAAGAAGATCCTGCTCGCCAATCCCTGCGGCAAGGTGGCCGACACGGTGTTCGACGCCGGCGCGGCGGCGGCCCTCGATGCGTGGTACGGCGTCTGTGCCTACGCGTTCCAGATCTACTTCGACTTCAGCGGCTACACGGACATGGCGATCGGGCTCGGGCTGATGCTGGGCTGGGTGTTCGCCAAGAACTTCGATTCGCCCTACCTGAGCCATTCCATCACCGAGTTCTGGCGGCGCTGGCACCTGTCGCTGTCCACGTGGCTGCGCGACAACCTCTACGTGCCCCTCGTCGGCAATCGTCGCGGCGAGTCTCGCACCTACTTCAACCTGGCGATCACGATGGTGCTCGGCGGCCTGTGGCACGGCGCGTCGTGGAACTTCGTGATCTGGGGCAGCATCCACGGCGGCATGCTCGCCTTCGAGCGCCTGCGGGGCAAGGAAAGCTGGTACCGCCGTTTCCCCGGGCCGCTGAAGACCGCGCTCACGTTCGTGATCGTGCTGTTCACGTGGGTGTTCTTCCGCGCCAGGGACCTGCCCGCGTCGGTCAACTACTGCAAGACGATGCTGGGCTTCGGCGCGCACCCGGACGGCAGCGACCTGCTGGCCGGGCTGATCTACCAGCCGTACTACCTGCTGTGCGTCGCCATTGCCGGGTTCGTGGTCTGGCGCTGCCCGCAGACGTGGGATTTCACGCGCGAGATCCGGTGGCCCAAGGCGGTCTACTGCCTGCTGATCCTGCTGCTGGCGCTGGCGTTCATGGAAACGCAGGCGTTCAACCCGTTCATTTACTTCATCTTCTGACATGACCCACACCCCCCACAGCCACGGCGAAATCCGCAAGCACTCCCGCGAGGAGCAGGCGAAGATCGAGATCGGTCATACCGAGTCGACCCCCGCCGTGAACCGGGTGCTGACGCTGGTGTTCCTGGCGGTGATCGTGGCCGTGCCGCTGCTGCAAACGGCGCGCGAGGCGCCCGCCCTGCCGCAATGGTGCGAGGTGTTCACGTTCCTCTGGCCGAAGCCCGCCGAACTCAAAGCGGTGGCCCGGGGCGGTGGCGCCGGCGGCCGGTTCGCGGCCGGCAAGGCCCTCAATGAGCGCCTGCTGCGCGATATCGCCAACTACGAGCGCGAGCTGAAGGATCGCGACACGCTGGTCCAGCGGCTGATCCCGCGCATGCAGACCGTGATCACCGGCTGGTTGCGCGGCGGCAACGAGGACGCCTACTGCGGGCGCGACGGCTGGCTGTTCTACCGGCGCGACATCGATTCGCTGACGGGCCGCGGCTTCCTCGAGCCGGCGGTCTTGCGACAGCGCGCCGCGACCGGCAGCGAGGTGCGGGCGCCGCCGCAGCCCGACCCCCTCCTGGCCATCGTGGAGTTCCGTGACCAGCTCGCCGCGCGCGGCATCGCGCTGATCGTCGTGCCGGCGCCGGTGAAGCCTTCCCTGCACCCCGAGTTCCACTCGCGCCGGTACGCGGGCCGTTCCGTGGTCGTGCAGAACCCGTCGTTCGCGGCGTTCAAGCGGCGGCTCGCGGACGCCCGCGTGGCGGTCTTCGATCCCTCGGATCTGCTGGCGGAAGCCAAGGCCCGCGCGCCGGCGGCGCCGCTGTACCTCAAGACCGATACGCACTGGACGCCGGCGGCCATGGAGCTGACCGCGGTCGGGCTGGCCGCGTTCGCCCGGCGGACGGTCGTGCTGCCGGCTCCGCAGGAGGCGCGCTTCACCGCCGTCGGGAAGGCCGTCACGGCGCTCGGCGACGTGGCCCAGATGCTCAAGCTGCCGGCCGGTCAGCAGGCTTTCCCGCCCGAGCAGGTGCGCGTGCGGCAGGTGCTGGACGGGAACGGCCCCTGGCGGCCGGCCGCGGCCGCCGAGGTGCTCCTCCTCGGGGACAGCTTCGCGAACATCTACTCGCTCGCGCCGATGGGGTGGGGCGAGGGCGCCGGGTTCGCCGAGCACCTGAGCCTGGCCCTGGGACTGCCGGTCGACGCGATCTGCCGCAACGACGCCGGCTCGCACGCCACGCGCCAGATGCTGGCCAACGAGCTGCAGCGCGGGCACGATCGCCTGGCCGGCAAGCAGCTGGTGATCTGGGAGTTCGCGGCGCGCGAGCTGGCCGGCGGCGACTGGAAACGGCTGCCCCTGGCGCTGGGCACGCGGACGGCCGCCGGGTTCTACGCACCCGCCGCCGGGCGGACCGTGGACGTCCGGGCCGTGGTGCGCGCGGCCTCCCCCGCGCCGCGCCCCGGCAGCGTGCCATACAAGGACCACATCCTCATGCTGCACCTGGCCGAGCTCGCGACCGCCGAGGATCCCTCGGCTGCGGGCCGGGAGGCCGTCGCGTTCGCCTGGAGCATGCGCGACAACCGGCCCTCGCCAGCTTCGCGCTACCGCCCCGGCGACGCCGTGCGGCTTCGGTTGCGGCCCTGGTCCGAGGTGTCGCCGGCCTGCGAGCGGATCAACCGCAGCGAGCTGGATGACGAGCGGCTCCAGCTCGCCGAGGCGGCGTGGGTGGTCGAAGCCGACAGCCAGGAGGGCGGCGGACGGCCTGCCGCCGGCGCCGCCACGGACGCCGCCGCCACGCGCCCTGGCGCGGGGGCGGCCGCTCCCGGCGTCGCGGCGCCGTCCGATCGCTCTCCCGCCGTCGGCGCCGCGCCGGCGGAGGACGATGCCGCCGCGCGCTTCCGCCTGCTCTGCGCACGCCAGGCGGCGGAGGGCGACTCCATGGCCGTCGCCGGCGCGGACGGCTGGCTGTTCCTGCGCTCCGAGCTGCGGCACATCGGCGTCGGGGTCTTCTGGGGTGCGGCCGCCGCGCAGGTTTCCAGGGCCGCCTCGCCCGACAAGGCCGACCCGCTGCCGGCGATCGTCGATTTCCACGAGCAGCTCAAGGCGCTGGGGATCGAGCTGATCGTGGCGCCGGTTCCCTGCAAGGCGCTGGTCTACCCCGAGCTGATCGGCGCGTCCGCCACGGGGCGGCTCGATGCCGTGCACCGGGATTTCCTCCGGCTGCTGGGCGCGAGGGGCGTGAAGGTCCTGGACCTCGCCGCTGCCTTCCACAGGGAGCAGGCGCGCCCGGGCCGCCCGCTGCTGTACTGCAAGACCGACTCGCACTGGTCGCCCTACGCCTGCGAGGTGACGGCCGCCCGGATCCGGGAGGCGCTCGGCGCGCCGGCATGGCTCCGGGGACGTCCGGAGGCCTTCAAGACGAGTCCGGAGGTGCGCACGATCGCGGGTGACCTGGCGGACGGCGGCGCCGCCGAGGAGCTGCCCGCGCGCGTCGTCGACGCCGCCGGCGCCGCGCTCGACGACAGGGCCAGCCCGATCATCCTGCTCGGCGACAGCCACACGCTGGTCTTCCATGCGGGGGCGGAGCTGCACGGCGTCGGCGCGGGCCTCGCCGACCAGCTCGCCGCCGAGCTGGGCCTGGCGGTTGACGTCATCGGCGTACGTGGCTCGGGTGCGACGCCGGCGCGGGTGAACCTCCTGCGCCGCGCGCGGGCCGACGCCGCGTATCTGGGCGGGAAGAAAGTGGTCATCTGGTGCTTCGCCGCGCGGGCGTTCACGGAGAGCACCGGCTGGTCGATGTTGAAAATCACGAAATAACGAAAGGAACGAACCATGCTGCGGACACCGGGACATAGGAACGTGGAAACGACCCTGCTGGCGCTGGTCGCGGGCCTCGCGCTCGGAGCGGCGCCGGAGGGCGGCAGCGCGGCCGACGCACCGGCCGACGTGCAGAAGCAACTGCTCGAGCTGACCGGGGGCCGTCGCGTGAAGGTGACGTGGAACCAGGGGGCCCAGTCGGGCCTGAAGCTGTGGCTCTTCGACACGAAAGACGGCGAGCTCCGCGAAGTGCCCTTCGCCGGCTCCGCGCCGCTGCTTACCGCGGACGGCCGCTGGGTGTTCGCCTCGGCGGGGAAGGCCCCGGGCGAGCGCCGGGTCAAGGCGTACAACACGGACAGTCGCAAGGTCGTCGAGTTCCCGGTCGGGCCAACGAACAACCTGCTCGCCGTCTGGCAGGAGCCGAAGGGCGGGCGCACCTGGGTCTACGTCAACGACAGCGGGGACCGCAACGAGAACTGGGACGTGCCCGCCGGCAAGATCTGGCGGTTCCCCGCCGACAAGCCCGCGGCGCGGGAGCTGTTCTGGGACCGCACCCGGAGCCACATCTATCTCATGTTCTCGGCCGACGGCACGCGCGCCTGCTTCGAGCCGAACTGGTCCAACATCGGCCAGCTCAGCATCGCGTACGACGCCAAGGGGCTGGTCGATCAGGACAAGAGCGACTACAAGCAATGCGGCGGCGGCTGCTTCCCCGGCCTGGCCCCGGACAACTCCTACCGCCTTTTCCGATTGGACGGCGACCACCATGCGATCACCATGCATGACGCGGACGGGGCCAATCCCCGCAAGATAGCCGTGTCCGACATGCCCGGCGTGCGCGAGAAGGGCCGGAACGTCTGGCTCACGAGCTGGAGCAAGGACCCGCGCTACCTCACGCTCGTGGCGCCGGCCGGCAACGACGCCGCCATCTGGATGGGGCGGTTCGACGAGGGCTGCACCAAGGTCGAGGCCTGGGTGCGGGTGACGGCCCCCGGACCGCAGTGCTGGCAGTCCCAGGCGTGGGTCGAGCCGGGCAAGGGGCGCAAGCTGAGCGCCGTGCGCTGAGCGGAAGGGAGCAGACGCAACGATGACACAATCCCTGCGACGAACGGGCGGCATGGCGCTGCTGTCGGCGCTGGCCGCCGGCGCCTGGTGCGGCGCGGCGCCGGGCGCGCAGCCGGCGACCGCATGGCCGGCGGTCCCCGGCGCGGCGTTCGCGCTCCGCAGTACGGCGGTGGCCGCGCCGGTCATAGCGTTCGACGCCAGGGGCCGCAAGCTGCTGGCGTTCAACTGCGAACCGCGCGGGCGCGCGCTGATCGGCCGCTTCCACGACCTGGTCTGCGACGGGGGCTCGTTCCACGCCCGCGACGCGGGGCCGTGGATCGGCCTCCAAGTGGCGACGTCCGGCGTGTTCACGCTCGAACTGACCCTGACGCCCGCCGCTTCGCCGCCCCAGGCGCCCGGCGTGGTGCTGGCCTTCGGCGATGACGCGGGCGAGGACGTCGCCGTGGTTCACGACGCCGGCGGGCTGTCGCTGCGCGTGGGCGGGCGTCCGGCGGGGCTCCTTTTCACCCCCGAGGCGGGCCGGGCCGAGCACGTGCTCGTCGCGTGCGCGAAGGAGCGCTGGGTCGCCTACCGCGGCGGCCAGGCCGTGCGCTCCGGCGCGCTGCCGGCCGGCGCGGCCGCCTGGCAGCCGCGGCAGCTCGTGGCGGGGGCGGCGTGGTCGGGCGCCGAACCGTGGCGGGGGCGGATGGAGGGGATCGCCGTGTTTCCGCGGGCGCTGACGGACGCGGAGGCCGCGGCGGAGGCGGCGGCGTTCAAGGCCCTGCAGGCCGGGCGCAAGCCGGCGGCCGCGGTCCGCTTCCGCGGGTCGCTCGTGCGCCAGGCGCAGACCGCCGAGCTGGCCGCGATCCGGCCCTACACCCGCAGCCTGACGGCCGCGGTGTACAAGGTCGAGCAGGTGCTGGCGGGGGACTACCAGCAGCCGACGATCACGGTGCTGCACTGGATGATCATGGATGGCAAGCGCCTGCCGATTGCCGACCGCGCGCCGGGGGCCGTGGTCGAGTTGGCGGTGGAGTCGTTGGACGACCATCCGCAGCTGGAGAGCTGCCGCCGCGACGATCTGGCGGACGGAGACCCAGCCGCGGAGTTGTTCTACTGCGAACGGGAGGAGGGCCTATGAGAACGCGTTATGGCTTCGGGGCCAATCCGACGCTCGATCCCAACAACCGGCATGTCGGTGACTGGCTCAACCGTGCCTGCGAGGCGCTCGGGGTCTTCGGCTTCCGGTAAAGGAGAACAGGCAACCGTATGGCAAAGGACGCGCTGGTCAAGGGGGCGGTTCCGCAGGCTAAGCAGGAAAGCCCGGGATTGAGCTGGAAGGTCGGGCTGGCCTACGGCCTGCCGAATCTCGGGCTGGCCATCATGCTGGGGCCCGTGCAGGGGTTGCTGCAGGGCTACTTTACCCAGAACTACAACATCAAGCTGGAGCAGATCGCCTGGATCTTCGTCATCGCGCCGCTGGTGGCGGCGGTCGTCGATCCCCTGGTGGGCATGCTTGCAGACCGCCACCGGCATCGCTTCTGGGGGCGCCGTTCCTGGCTCGTGGGCGCCGTGGTCCTCTCCCTGCTCAGCACCTACCATCTCCTGATCGTGCCGCAGGATCTCACCGTGGCATACTGCGCCAGCTGGGTCATCCTGGGCTTCATCGCCTGGACGGTCTCCGAGATCACCTACAACGCGTGGGGCACGGAGCTGACCAGCAACTACGACAGCCGCACGATGATCTTCAGCTACAAGTCGGCCCTGGGCTTCGTCGGTTCGCTGCTGTTCCTCGCCTTCCCGTTCCTGCTGGCGCTGTATCGGACGCACGTGCAGGGCGTGGCGGACGCGCCCAGCGGCTTCACGCCGCAGACCATGCACCTGTCGTGCTGGGGCCTGCTCGCGCTCATGCCGCTGTTCACGCTGATCGCCCTGCTGGTCTGCCCCGACGGCTCGCACATCAACAAGAAGACGGAGCGGCGCCAGCCGCTGGCCATCATGCGGATCCTGCTCTCGAACAAGGCCATGCTGATCTTCCTGGCGACCTACGTGGTGCTCGGCATTTCCGGCGGCATGCAGACGGCCATGGCCTACCTGCACCTGTCGTCGTATCTCAGGCTGGGGTCCGACGCCTCGCTGATCTACACCGTGGCCTGCACCACCTACCTGCTGGGCGTGCCGGTGTGGAACTGGGTTGCCGCGCGGAAGGGCAGGCACATCGCCCTGATCATCGGCCTGGCTGTGAATGTCTTCCTGTTCTTCGCCCTGGGCCTGATCCGGCCCAGCGGCGGCGAGCCGGTCTGGCTGGGCAAGACGGCAGCGTTCTGGCAGTACCTGCTGGTGATCTGCGGCCTGAACTTCTCGCAGGTGGTGTACTACTCCGTGGCGCCGGCCATGATCGGCGATATCTCGGACAACACCCTGCTGAAGACCCGCGAGGACCAGTCGGCCACCTACTTCGCCTCCTACACCTTCGTCTACAAGCTGGCCCTGGGCACCGGCTGGTGGCTGGCCCTGTACCTGGCGGGTGCGGTGTTCGGCTTCGATCCGAAAGCCAGCGAGCAGACCGCGGCGGCGTCCATCGGCGTCCGAACCATGATGGGCTTCGTGCCCGCGGGCCTGGTCGCGCTGGCCATCGTGATTCTCAAGTTCTACCCGATCACCCGCGAGAAATACCTGGAGACGCAGCAGCAGATCCGGGAACTCGGCCTGCGGGTGGAGGAATGACAGAGGTCCCGATGAGGTTCAAACGCATCGCCGTGCCGCCGGCTGCGCCCCACGCCAACCGCAACATCCTGCGGCAGTATGCGCTGCAGCGGGCCAAGTGGATCGCGCACCCGGCGGCCGACACGCTCAGTGACCAGTTCTACGACTTCGAACTGGGCTTCGACCTCGCGGCGGCGGCCACGTTCGTGCTGCACCTCAGCGCCGATCAGCGCTTCGAATTGCGCTGCGACGGCGCGTATGTCGGCATGGGCCCCGACCGCAGCGACCTGACACACTGGAGCTTTCACAGCTACGAAGTGTCGTTGTCCGCGGGCCGGCACGCGCTCACCGTGGCGGTGCACTTCATCGCGACGCACCGCGCGCACGCCCAGGTCAGCCTGCAGCCGGCCCTGATCGTGGCGGCGGAAGGCGCGCCGGTGCTGCTGGACACGGGGACGGCGGGCTGGACGGTGGCCCGGCGGCAGGGCATAACCTGCCAGAAGCCCGTGTTTGCCGACCGCTGGTACCAGGTGGTCGGCCCCAACTTTACGGTGGACGGCGCGGCGTACCTCGCCGCGCCCGAGCGCGTGCAGCCGGCGCTGGCGCCGGAAACGAACTTGCAGGGCGGCCGGGTCGGCTTTGTCGGCGACGGCTGGCGGTTGTATCCCAGCCGGCTGCCGGAGCAGTTGCGCCGGCCCATCGGCCCGGCCGGGCGCATCCGCATGGTCCAGGCGGGCGTGGCGGAGCAGATGACCGAATCGCCGGCCGACGCCCTGGGCGGCTGGCCGGAGGTGGTTGCCGGCCGTAGCCCGCTGCGGCTCAAGGCCGGCACGGTGCAAACGGTTTTGTGGGACCTGGAAGACTACTACTGCGGCTATCCCGTCCTCAGCACCGGCGGCGGCCGCGGCTCCAGGATCCGGATCGAGTGGGCGGAGTCCTGCTTCGACAACGCGAAGTGCGACGTGAAGAGCGACCGCAACCGCATTGCCGACCGGTACTACCAGGGCTATGGCGACACCTTTATTGTCGGGGGGGGCTCCGCCGACACGCTCAGCTCCTTCTGGTGGCGGTCCGGCCGGTACCTGCGCCTGGTCGTGGAAGTCGCCAACGCGGATCTCGACCTGCAGTCGCTGACCATCGAGGAGTCGCGCCTGCCCCTGGAGAACGAGGGCGCCTTCGCCTCGGACGACCCCGCGCTGGACGCGATCGTGCCCATGGCGGTGCGGGGCATCCAGATGTGCGCCCACGAAACCTACGTGGACTGCCCGTACTACGAGCAGATGATGTACGTGGGCGACGCGCGGCTGCAGCTGCTGACCTCCTGCGTCATCAGCCCGGAGTCGCGCCTCCACCAGCGCGCCCTGGAGCTGCTGGACTGGTCGCGTCACGTGGCCGACTTCGTCCTGATGCGGCACCCGAGCGATCCGCGCCAGCTCAGCGCCACGTTCTCCATGGTCTGGATGCTCATGATCCGCGACCTGGCCTGGTGGCGGCGGGACGAGGCGTTCATCCGCGGACTGCTGCCGGGCCTGCGCGCCCAGCTCGAGCAGTTCCGGGCGCTGGCCGACCGGCGGATGCTGCTGACGGGCCTGCCGGGGTGGTCGTTCGTGGACTGGGTCAAGGCTCCCGGCTGGGACTTCGCCTACCCGCCGGACGGCGAGTTCGGCATGAGCGGCATCTGCAATCTGCAGTTCCTGCTGACCCTCCGGAGCGCCCGGGAAATCGAAGCAGCCTACGGCGACCCGTTCTTCGCCGAGAGCTACCGCGTCTGGGCCGAGAAGCTGGCAGACTCCATCCGCGAAGTGTTCTGGGACCGGGAACGCCGGGCCTTTGCCGATGACCCGGCCCACCAGTGCTTCAGCGAGCACGCGCAGTGCCTGGCGCTCCTGAGCGACTGCTTCGAGCCGGACTTGGCGGAGGCCTGTTTCCGGTCGCTGGTCACGCGCGACGACCTGGCCCGGACGACGATCTACTTCTCGTTCTACCTGCTGGAGACCTTCTACCGGCGGGGCCGCGGCGACTTGTTGCTGCAGCGGCTCGGCTTCTGGAAAGACCTGGTGCGCCTGGGGCTCAAGGCGCCCGTGGAGCAGCCCGAGCCCACCCGCAGCGACTGCCATGCCTGGGGCTCGCATCCGCTGTTCCACATGCACGCCAGCCTCTGCGGGGTGCGGCCGGACGCGGCCGGCTTCCGGTCGGTGCGGGTTGCGCCGCAGCCGGGCGGCTTGCGCCACCTCCGGTGCCGCACGCCCCACCCGGACGGGGTCATCGATTTCGAAATGCGCCGCCGGGACGATGTGTGGCACGTGTCCCTGCAACTGCCGGACGGCGTGCCGGGTGTCTTCGCGTTCGGGGGGACGACCGTGCCGGTGTTCGGGAGCCTGAACATCGACCTGGCGGAGGGCGGATGAGCGCCGGCGCACCTTGCTGTCGAAAGGGAGCATTCGCGGGGGCGCGCCGGCGGCGCGGGCTCCTGCTCGCGCTCGCCGTTGCGGCGCTGCCGCTGGCGGGGCTTGGCGCCGAAGCCGCCGCGGACCCGCCAGCCGGATACACGCACATGTTACGGAACGAAGAGGATCTGCTCGGCTACTGGCCGCTTGCGGCGGACCTGCGCGCCGGGGCCGGGCGGCTGAACCTGGGTTCGAGCCGGGAAGGCCTCGCGCTGACGGCCGGCCCCTTCGGCGGGACAGGCATCGATCTCAGCGACGGCAACGACTTGGTTATCCGCCCGGACGAGGCGCTTGACGCACCGCAGGTCTCCGTGGAACTCGTCTTCAAGATCGTCAAATCCGCACCGGGCACTCCCTGCCTGTTCGGCTTCCGCGACGCGGCCCGCACGCGCTTCAGCCTGCACTACAGCGAGGGGACCCGCCGGCTGCTTGCCTGGAACGGCAGCGCCGTGACGGCGTTCGAGTGCAACGACGAACTGGTGACGAACGCCTGGTTCCACCTTGCCGCGGTATGCGACGGGGGCGCGCTCCGGGTCTGGGTGAACGGCAAGCCGTGCCGGTCCCCGGCGGGCCGGGTGCCGGTGCCGCAGGTCGGCGGACTGCCCTTCGTCCTGGGCAGTTCGGCGCCGGCCTCCGCGCCCGAGCACGCCAACATCGCGGTGTCCCACCTGGCGCTGTACCGGGCCCCGCTGACCGAGCGGCGCATCCTCGCCCACCTGGCCGCCGCGGGTTGGACGCACAAGACCGAGGTGCGCCTGACCTGGCAGGACTGCCCCGTCAGCCTGCTCGAGTCGCAGATCGGCTACCACCCGCGCAACGTCAAGCGCGTCTACCTGCGCAGCGCCCAGGCGGAACCGCCCAGGGCCTACCTGGCGGACGCGTTTTCCGTGATCGACACCGCGTCCGGCAAGGAGGTCTACACCGGTAAGGTGGCGAAGTGGGGAAAGAAGTGGGAGACGTACTGGTGGGTGCTGGACTTCACCCCGCTGCGCGTCCCAGGGGAGTACGTTGTTCGCGCCGGCCGGCTCGAGTCCGCGCCGTTCAGGGTTGAGGACGAGATCTTCCGGAAGACGGACCTCGCCGTCATCGCGCTGGACCAGCTCGAGCACAGGATTCACAACGGGCTGGAAGACAAACGCAAGGGGCTGGCCGGCAAATATGTGAACTGCGGGCCCGACGTGCGGATCTACATGGACTGCGGCAGCCCGTATGCCGAGCTGGAGCCGGTGGGAACCTGCGTGTACGCCCTTCTGGACATGCACGAGCTGCTGGGCGATCGGTATTCCGCCGCGGACAGGGAGCGGATGATCCGCCTGGCGACGATGGGCGCCGACTATTTCGTGGCCGCCCAGCGGCACACGGATGATCCCGAAACGGACGGCATGTTCCACCACTCGCTGCTGGTTAACACGCGGGACACCTGGGCCGGCGACATCTTCACCTACCTCGACACCGCGTACGGCATGGCGCTGTTGGCCCGGGCGCACCAGTTCTTCGCCGGGCGCGATCCGGCGCGCGCGCAGCGGTACCTGGAGGCGGCGCAGAAGGCTTGGGAGCTGTGCGTGCGCCGCCCGCGGCACACCAAGGCGGACCGGACCTTTCCGGCGGGGTGCAACGCGTTCTTCTGGAACGCCCCGGCCGGGATCCAGGACACCTTCGGCCGCTGCCTTTACAACATCACGGACAAGACGTGGACCCTGCCGACAGCGCTGCGGACGCGCGACCGTCTTCCCTTTGTCCAGGGTTCCGCGCTGCTCCACGAGATCACCGGCGAGCGCAAGTACCTCGACAAGGCGGCCGAGTTTGCCGACGCGATCATGGAGCGGCAGTTCACCGACTGGCAGAACCCGATCGACGGCTGCTTCGGCACCTTCTACGAGTTCGCAGGGGATGACCAGGCGTTCTTCCACGAGTTCATGCAGGGCGGGTTCTGGTGGGAGGGGAACGTGGAGGCTCTGAACCTGGACGGCTTCATGCATCTGCTGCGGTTGGCGCCGCTGCACCCGAAGGCCGCCGCCTGGGAGAACACGATCCGCATCTACGCAGAGAACTACGCGCGCAGGGCCACGACGCTCAACCCGCTCGGCGTCTACCCGGTGGCGTGCTATCGCGACAGGGAGCACGGCGGGATCAAGAACTTCCAGAACATGCTCTTCGGCTCTTCCTGCCTGTATGGATTCAGCGCGAAGAACTTCATGACGCTGGGCGCTTTCCTGCAGGACGCCTGTTACCAGACGAATGCCATGGCCGGCGTGAATTTCATTGCGGGACTGAACCCCGGTTTGCCGAACGTCTACGACAAGGATACCGCCTGGGACGCGCGCACGCTGATCCTGGGGGTTGGGAGGTCCTGGTTCGGTCCGACCGGTGAGCCTGCCGAAACGGCCCGGGGTTCGGTCCCGAACGGCTTCTGTGCGTCGTCCCAGTTCTGGCACATGACCGGCTACACGAACTTCATCGCCCTGGGCCCTGACAAGCCTTCCGGGCTCATCACGCCGGGCGGCGGCTACCAGTTCAATGAAGGCTGGATCCTGCACAGCCATGCCTACGTGCAGGCCGTGGCGCGGCTCGAGGCCGGCTACACGCTCAAGCTGCGCACGCTGGACGGGGGCCGGCCGGTTCCCGCCGCGGTCGCGATCGTGTTGCGCGAGTCGGCGGCGCCGCATGCCGAGCACACCCGGAGCGGCCAGGCCGGCGCCGACGGCGGGCTGGCCGTCACCGACCTGCCGACGCCCTGCAACGGGACCGTGCGCGTCACGCATGCCGGCCGCGAGATCGTTCGGCCGGTGGCGGCCATCAGCGGCGGCTGCCAGGCGTGGGAGGTCGACTTTGCCCGCGAGGCGTCGCTGGCGGTCGACGTGCCGGACCTGGTGACCGCGGGGGCGCAGGGCGAGGCGCGGGTCACCGTCGCGAACGCAGGGTCGGCTGCGGTCAGCCTGAACATCGCCCTCGCCGCGGCGGGCGTGACGCTGAAGACCGCGGAGCTGACGCTGGCCCTGGAGCCCGGGGAGAAGCAGCGCGTGCGGGTGAAATTTGTCGCTGGCGACCGGGTGATGCCGTACCTGGTCCGGGCCGCGGTTGCCGCCGGAGCGCCCGCCAGGGAGTCCCACGCGACGGGGAAGATCCGCGCCGACGGGCGACCATAGGGACCGAACGAGACGCGCGATGTGCGCGAAGGTACTGTCAGGAATTGATAAGTATGAAGACGGGAAGCGGTTAACGAGAACGGCGACGAGAGCGGCTGACGAGTAGGGAGCAGCTCAATCGTCCACCGTTCGCGTCGCCGCTATCGTCAACCGAGATGAGACTGAGCATGCTGAAAAGACAAGTGTTAGACAGGAAAGCGTACTGTCTGCTTTGACAGAACGTGCGCGAACGATAGGGTATTGCGCATGAAATGGCCGGTTCTACAGAGTTTCGACCAGGATCACCTCGCGCGCATTGCGCTGCCCGTGGGCGGCATCGGAACCGGCACGGTGTCGCTCGGCGGCCGGGGCGACCTGCGCGACTGGGAGATCGTCAACCGGCCCGCCAAGGGCTTCGCCCCGGAGGGGCAGGGGGTGTTTCCCTTCCTCGCCCTGCATGCCCGCGAGCACACCGGCCGGCGGCACGCCCGCCTGCTGGAGGGCCCGGTGGAGCCGGCCGAATACGAGGGCGCGCTGGGCGCGACGGCCCGCAACCACGGCCTCCCGCGCTTCCGGCGCTGCTCGTTCCATGCGGCGTATCCGTTCGGGCAGGTCCTGCTGGAGGACCCCGATATCCCCCTCAAGGCCGCGGTGAAGGCCTTCAACCCCCTGGTTCCCGGGGACGCCGACAGCAGTTCGTACCCGGTGGCGATCCTCCGCGTCGAACTGCAGAACCTCAGCGCCGGCCGCCTGGAGACCAGTGTGTGCCTGGCCGTGCCCAACTTCATCGGTGAGGACTGAGCGCCGCCCGGCGACGGCCGCCCGGGCGGCGGGCCGGTTCGCACGTGCCCGAACCGCAACACCCTGCGGCAGACGCCCGCGCTCACGGGCATCCACATGACCGCCCCCGGGGTGCGCCCCGACGCGGAGGTCCACGGCGACCTGTTCCTCGCCACGCCGAGCGGGCCGGACATCACGTGGCGCACGGCGTGGGCCGATCGCACGTGGGGCGACAGCAAGCTCGACTTCTGGGATGACTTCACCGCGGACGGGCGGCTGTCCGAGCGGGCGTCGGTGGCGGACAAGCCGATCGCATCGCTGTGCGTCGGCCTGGCCCTGGCGCCCGGCGAGTCGCGGGAGGTGACCTTCCTGCTCGCGTGGCGCTTCCCCAACCGCCCGACGTGGTCGCGCTTCGACCGCGAGACGGTGCTCGTCGGGAACCACTATGCGACGCAGTTCGCCGATGCGCCGGACGCGGCCGAAAAGCTGTACGCCGACCTCGCCCGCCTGGAGCGCAAGACGGCGCTGTTCGTCGCGACGCTATGCGGCTCCGCGCTGCCGGCGCCCGTCCTGCAGGCGGCCCTCTGCAACCTCAGCACGCTGCGGACGCAGACCTGCTTCCGGACGCCCGACGGGAAGCTCTTCGGCTGGGAGGGGTGCCTCGACCACCGCGGCTCTTGCCCGGGCAACTGCAACCATGTCTGGAACTACGAGCACGCGACGGCGTTTCTCTTCGGCGACCTGGCGCGGGGCCTGCGCGACGTGGAGTTCGCGCACGCGACCGACGCCCGCGGGCACATGGTCTTCCGGGTGGACCTGCCCCTGGACCGACGCCCGGACGAATCGGCCTGCAAGAACGTCGCCGCCGCGGACGGCCAGATGGGCTGCATCATGAAGCTCTACCGGGACTGGCAGCTGTCCGGCGACGAGGCCCTGCTGCGCGCGCTCTACCCGGCGGCGAAGCGGGCCCTGCAGTTCTGCTGGATCGACGGCGGCTGGGACGCGGACCGCGACGGCCTGATGGAGGGTTGCCAGCACAACACGATGGACGTCGAGTACTACGGCCCGAACCCGCAGATGGGGTTCTGGTATCTCGGGGCGCTGCGGGCGATGGAGGCGCTGGCCCGCCACGTGGGCGACGGCGCCTTCGCGGAGGAGTGCGCGCGGCTGTTCGCGTCGGGGTCCAAGGCCATTGACGCGCGCCTCTTCAACGGGGCGTACTACGAGCACCGCATCGAGCCGCCCGGCGCCTCCGCGCGGATTGCCGACGGCCTGCGGCTGGACATGGGGGCGGAGAACCTGGACGACCCGGACTTCCAGCTCGGTTCGGGCTGCCTCGTCGACCAGCTCGTCGGCCAATGCACGGCGCACGTTCTGGGGCTCGGGTATCTCTCCGACCGCGAGAAGCAGCGTCAGGCGCTCGCCAGCGTCCTGCGGCACAACTTCAAGTCCGGGTTTCACGACCACTTCAACCACAACCGCAGCTATGTGCTGGGCGACGAATCCGGCGTGCTCATGGCGACGTACCCGCGCGGGGCGCGCCCGCAGCGCCCCTTCCCGTACTTTAACGAGGTCATGACCGGCTTCGAGTACGTCCTGGCCGTGCACCTGCTCTACGAGGGGCTGTGCGCCGAAGGCCTGGCCGTCATCAGCGCCATCCGCGACCGCTTCGACGGCCGGAAGCGCAACCCGTTCGACGAGGCCGAATGCGGGCACCACTATGCGCGCGCCATGGCCGCGTGGTCGGCCGTCCTCGCCCTGACCGGCTTCCGCTACTCCGCGGTCGCTGCGCGGATGGAGTTCGGGGCGCCGGACGGCGCGTACTTCTGGTCGAACGGTTATGCGTGGGGGCGGTGCGCGATCGACGGCGACCGCGTGACGCTCGACGTGTGCCACGGAACCCTGGCGCTGCGCGAGTTCTGTCTGGTCGGTGTCGGGGTCAAGCGCTGGGAGGGTGTGCGGCAACTTGCCGAGGGCAGCGTCGTCGCCTTCGCCTGTTTGGCGCCCTGACGCCGACCGGCGCCCGCGCACAGACCCCGCGGCAGCGAGGCGGTCGAGGCTCGACCTGCGGAGGCTGTATGGGATGGGCGTCGCATGGGGAGGATGTGCTGGCATGACGAGGACGTGGAAGAGGGTGTGTGCGATCTGCTGCGGTCTGGCGGTAAGCGGTTCGGCGCGGGCCGCGGATCTCTATGTCGAGGGCTATGCCGACAGTTTCACCTTCACGGATCCCAACGCCGGCGGCGCATTCGCAAGCGTGAACTGGCGCGTCCTCAATCACGCCGGAACGGATTACTCCGCAAGCACGGCCAATCCGATCCGGCTCGTGCGCGATATCGGGGCGCCGGACGGCGACAACTACCGCAGCTACACGGGCAGCGGCACACAGGACGAGTTCGTTTTCATCGCCGACGTTCCGGTGATTCACGCGCGGCAGCGGGACGCATTGCTGCAGATCTCCTTCATGCATCGCGATTTCGTGGTCTTCGACTGGCACTGGTACCGGGTCCTGCTGCAGGTTGACAACCGGTGGTATGCGTCACAGCGCCGCACGTCGACCGCGGGGACGAATTGGACAACCGAAACGTTCGGGGTGGCGGACCCGATCTGGATTGCCTGGGAGACCGACATCGCGGACGGCTTCGCCGAAGATGTCGTCAGCTCCGGCCTGGACGATCCCGGCCACCCCGTCGCCGCGGCAAACGTGCCCGGCGGCGACATAACCGGCGTGGCCCTGCTGCAGCACAACGGCGACCGGGGAGGCGCCGGCACCGCGGACTTGTTCCGGTTCGATGCTTTCCGGATCACGGGGACGCACAGCCGTCAGGGGTCCTGGTACTTCGTGGACGATTTCCAGGATTCGGAATCGGACCGCACGGTTTCGGGCCAGCACGCGCTCATCGGGACGGAGTGGTTCGGGCGCGCGACGAACACGGCGCTCTGCTTCAAGGTTGCGGAGGAGAACCGCAACCGGTTTCTGCGCGTGTCCGGCGACACGACGGCGCAACGCGGCGTTGCCCTGCCGCTGGGAGACGCCGCGATCGTCGACAACACGAAAGGAACCGTCTTCTTCCGCGTGCGTCCCAGGAACACGGTCGGCAACCTGCTGCTGCACATTGCCTGCTGCGAGGAACAGCCTGTCGTGCGCAATGCACTTGGCGATGTCACGTCCTGGCCGGCCCAGACCACGCGCCTCTGCGCCCTGCAGGGCGCCGGCGGCGATGTGGACTTCCGTTGTCGCAACGGGAATGTCGGGGAGACGGGACTGACGCCGGTGGACGCATTGGGCGCCACGTTCTACAGCCTCTGGTTCGACATCGATCTGACACAGGGCGCGGAACACTACGATGTCTACATCCGCGGCGGCGCCGAGTTCCCGTTGCGGACGCTGCTTCACGAGAACCTCGGCGTCCGCGAGTACGGCAACGGCGGAATCAACTACTTCCTGATGATGCTGCAAGTCGAGGACAACGGCGCTGTGGACATGCAGGATGTCGACGACATCTTCGTGGATCCGGCGGGTTTCAACAGCACCGACCCCGTTCAGGTCCGGGGGACGCTGTTCGTCGTGCGCTAGGCCGGCGCGCAATGGAGCGTGTTCCGCGCGGAGCCGCTGACGCTGCGGCCTGTTCAGGCCGGTGAGATCCGGCAAAGCGGCCAGTACGTTTTCACGACGGCTGCCGGCAGGAGCCGGACCGTCGACGTGGCGTTGCCGGCAGCGCAGGAAGTGGCCGGAGCGTGGGAGGTGGCGTTTGATCCGGATGATCGGCGACGAGAATCTCCCCGAGGATAGCGAACGCAACGGTGACGGCACGGTGAAGAAATGGCCCGACTGGTTGGAGCAAGGCAAGTCGAGTCCTGCCGGGCGGTTCACGTTTACGAGCTGGCGGTTGTGGAAGAAGGATGCGCCTCTGCAGGAATCGGGTTTGCTGGGGCCGGTGGTGTTGAGTACTCTTGCGAAAACAGCGGTTTCTCGGTGAACACAATAGCTATGAAGCGTTACGGATGGGTGAAGGCGATGCAGGGGACGATGCGGAACCGGGTTGCAGGCGTTGTCGCGGCCGGCGCCTTGGCGTTGCTCGGCCTGCGGACGACGGCAACGGCTGAGACTGCGGCTCCGCAGGGCGCCGGCCTGGATGCGGCCTATGCGGAGCATCTGCGCGCGACCAAGGGCATCGCGGAGATCCGCACCTGCCACCTGTCCAGCCTCGGGCCGAAGGGCCTCGAGGTGGTGGTCGTATCGGCCGGGTTCACCGCGGCCGAACAGGACGCGTTTCGGCGGATCTGCGACCAGTTCGCGAAGTCCCTGTTTGTCCTGTCTCCCTGGAGCCGCTTCCGGGACGCCGTCAACGTGCGTGCGGTCTTCGTGGCGGACGAAAGCGCCGACGCGACCCGGCTCAGGGTGTCAGGCTACAAGGGCCAGGTGCTGTCCTGCGACAACGGCGCTGCTTTCGAGTACGCGGGGTACGCGGCAGAGCCGAACGGTGTCGTCGTCATCCACAACTCCGCCTATTCGACCGCCGGGACCGGCCCGTGGGGCGTCGTGACGATGAACAGGGGCGACGCGAACAGTCCCGGGACGCCCGTGCACGAGTTGGGTCACGGTTTGGCCGGCCTGGGGGATGAATACATCCAGAGGAGCGGCCCCTTCAACGAGCCGCCGGAGAGCTTGAAGGACACCGTCAACGTCACGGCCGAGCCGAATCCTCGCCTCTGCAAGTGGCACTACTGGACGGAGGAAGAGTGGCCGGGGTTGTTCAAGCGGCTGACGCGCCCCGCGGGGAGGGTCATCGCCAACTTCGAGGGGGCCGGGTGGCCCACCAAGATCTTCAGGCCCGAAGAGGCCTGCATCATGCGCTGCAGCTGCGACGCCTTCTGCGTGGTCTGCAACGAGACCCTGGAGGCCAATTTCTTCCGCTACCTCAACCTGTTCGAGACCGTCGAGCCGCAAGGCCAGGAGCTTGTGCTCTGGAAGGGCGAGTCGGTCGATTTCCGGGTCCGCGCCATCGACCTCGTGCGCGCCGCCCCCGCGTGGCTGGCGTCGCGGCTCGACCTCTACCTGGACGGTCGGCGGGTGGCCCGCGCGGACCGCGGCGAGGTGGCGTTCCGCCTTTCGGCCGGGTCGGTCGCCCCCGGCGTCCACCAGGTGGGTGCCCAGCTGAACCTGGAGAGCGACTTCGTCCGGCGGGATTTCGGATTCCTCTCCCGCAGCCGGGCCTGGCGGGTGAAGGTCATGCCCCAGGCACGGCCGACGCTCTCGCTGGACGCGCGGGTGGTCATCCCTCCCGGCGGCAGGATCGACGTGCCGGTCAAGCTCAAGCACGCGAGGCCCTCGCTGTTCGAGCTGAAGCTGGCCCACGCACCCACGAATGCCGTGCTGGAGCAGGGACGGTTCAAGTGGAGTCCGGCCGGCCGCACCGGATCCTGGCGGGTCGACGTCTCGGCCGTGTTCCAGGATCAGGTTGCGGTGACCGAAACGCTGGAGCTGGACGTCGTGCCGGCCGACGGCGCGAGGGTGACGGTCGACGCGGAGGCGCCCGCGGTCGTTGATGCGGTTGCGGGCCAGCAGGCAACCGTGCAGCTGAAGGCGGCCGCGACGGACGGGGGGCACGTGCTCTTCGAGCCTCTTGACGTTCCGGCCGGCGTCGCGATCGACCGCGACACCGGAGTCGTGACCTGGACGCCCGACACCTTGCAGGCCGGTCTGCAGAGCCTGCGCTTCCACGTCCGCAGCGGGACGGCCACGCGCGAGCTGAGTGCGCTGTTCCGCGTGCGCCGCCTCGCGCGGCCGGCCCCCGTGTCCTACTGCAACAACTACGTCCCCCAGACCCTGGAGGAGCTGAAGCGGCTGCCGGGCGGGGGGGCGGTTTACCAGCGGCTCTTCGAAACCCTGCGCCTGCTGCGGGATCGGTACGCCCGCGTTCACGAACCTGCCCTGGCCGCAGCCGAGAAGATGTACGCCGAACTGCCTCCGGAGCTGCGCGAGAACGGCCTGCAGGAGCTGTCGCTCCGCGCGTGGGCTTTTACCGACAAGCCCGCGATCCTCGGCTGGATGCGGCGGATAGCTGCCGCAGGGTCGTCGGACGAGGCCCGCAACCTCAGCCGGAAGCTCGAGCTGATTGCCACATTCAACTCGCTCAGGGCGATCGAAACGTCGGGCGGGGTGGGCGACTTGAAGCCGCTGCTGCCGCTGCTGGTCGCGACCGCCGACGACACGATCCGCAGCGCCGTCGAACGGGCCTTTGCCGCCATCTGCAAGCGCGCCGAGGACAAGGAGTCCTGCCGGCTGGCTGTTGTGGACGCGCTGTCGCGGGCGAAGCCGGCCGCCCGGGCCGCGCTGCTGCCGCTGCTGCCGCTTGTGCGGACGCCGGCGGCGATGGAATCGCTGACTGCAGCCGCCAGGGATTCGGACAGGACCGTGGCGGCGAAGGCTGTCGCGACGCTCGAAGCGGCCGGCGGACTGGCCCAGCTGGCCCCGCTGGCGAGCCTGCTGTCCGAGGCATCCAGGGACACGGAGCGCGCGGCGCTCGAGCGGGCCGCTGCGGCGATCTGCAGGCGCGAGGGTGACAAGGAGGCCTGCCAGCGTGTCATCCTGCCGGCGCTGGCCGGGGCCAGGGGCCCGGGCCGGGCCGCCCTGGTGCGCGCGCTGCCGCTGGCGAGAACGCCCGCGGCGGTGGAGGCGCTGACCGCCGCCTGCGGGGATCCGGATAAGGTCGTCGCGCGCGCCGCGCGCCAGGCCGTGGAGTACCTGAACGGACTCGGCGCCACGGATGGGTTTGTTGCGGACTGGCGGCTTTGCGGGCCGTATGTCGCCACGAACGGCGGGTCGTGTTTCGAGCAGGCCTTTGCCCCCGAGCAGGCAGACAGCAAGGCAGAGTGGAAGCCCTACGCGGCGAAACCGGAGAACGGGCTGCGTTGCGTGCCGCTAGACAGGATCTTCGGCGGCGACAACCGCGCGGCCTACATGCGGGCCGTCATCCGGGCCGATCAAGCCCGGGAGGTCTGCTTCGAGGCCGGCAGCGATGACGGTCTCACCGTCTGGCTCAACGGCAGGCTCATTCACTCCAAGAACGCTCTCCGGCCCATGAAGCCGGGGGATGACACGTTCAAGGGCGCGCTGAAGGCGGGCGACAACGCGCTGCTCTGCAAGGTCAGCCAGCACGGCGGAGGGTGGAGCGCCTGCGTCAGGATTCGGTCGGCCGACGGCGGCGATGCGCTGGGCGTGAGCGTCGTCAAGCCGTAGCCGGGAAGACGCCTTCGGATCGACGGCGGCCGGCGGCAGCGGGGCCTGGGATATCAATACGACCGCCAGCTGGATCGACAGCAATGATGCGGCGGCAACGTACAGGGAGCCGACCGGCAATGGCAACGCCGTCACGTTCGAGGATGCGCAGAGCGGCGAAGAAGATCCGCTCGCCGTGGCGCTCGATACGACGGTGCACCCGACCCGTTTGACCGTTAGCGCCGCTAAGAACTTCGCCGTCGCCGTCAGCACGGCGCTGACGCTGCCCTCGCACCTCGTGCTCAGACAAGTCACGCAGGGAACCATCATCGTGCAATAGGGGGGGGGCAGCCGGGAACCTCGCCGGGGCAGAGCCGGCCGGAGCATGCAGCCGCGATTCCCCGCATGAGCCGTTCCCTGCGCCGTTGAGTCCGCCGGCGCGGACCGATCCGGCATCCAGGTCAGTCCCGAGCATTTATTGGTCAGCCCGCAGCATTTACAGGCTCGGGATGGGCCTGATACCCTGTCTGGAGATTGAGAGTCGGGTGGCCGGGTGGATCGCCTGACGAGGTCGTACTCGATCGATGGCCCAGCCCGGCCACCGTGCGCTGTCGCGGCGAAAACGGGAGGACTCTGCATGGCGAGCAACGCGGGCGGGCGGTGGGGATCGGTTGTCCTGGTCCTGATCGTCATGGGCACGGCCACGGCGCAGGCGGCGACCTACACGTGGACGCCGACGGAGGCGGGGACGTACAGCTGGGACGCCGATCCATCCCACTGGACCAGCGGCTTCCCGAATGCCGCGGGCGACGTGGCCAACCTGAATATCGACCTCGCCGACGCCCAGACGGTCAATCTGAACCAGACAATCACCGTCGGCACGCTCAATCTCGGCGACACGGGCGCTGCGCACTACGGCGTGACGATCGCCCCGAACGGCGGGGCGCTGATCCTGGATGTGGCTACCGGCAGCGCCACCATCGCGAAGGCCACGGCCGCCAACAACGTGGCCGACACCATCGCGGCCAACATCACCTTCAACGATGCGCTCGTCATCAACAACGCGGCGACTTCCGGCCCCCTGACGCTCTCGGGCAGTCTGAGCGGCGGCAGCAGCCTGCTGCTCACGAAGAGCGGCGGCGGCACGCTGAACCTCAGCGGGGCGACAACCGCCGGTAGCTATGCCCAGAGTGCGGGCACGACTGCAAGCGCGGGAAGTCTC
Organism: uncultured Victivallales bacterium; assembly: GCA_964402115.1. Taxonomy (GTDB): domain Bacteria; phylum Verrucomicrobiota; class Kiritimatiellia; order UBA8416; family CAYOBW01; genus CAYOBW01. Next base: position 18,554 of record CAYOBW010000025.1, on the reverse strand, counting down.
ACGATCAACGGAGGTTCAAGCGGATATCTTTACGTGGCCAATAGCGGCGCCGCCGCAGTACTCGACGTATCCGCGTGCCCCGTCTTCCAGGCGGGCGTCGGCATTTTCGGCGTGGCGGGTTATCTGGGCGCCACTTCGAGCGCGGGCACGCTCAAGCTCGGCGCCAGCAGCACCATCACCGCGGCAACCGTGTTGCGCATCGGCAGCGATCAGGGGGGCAATACCGCCGCGAGCCTGTCCGGGACGGTGACGACGGCGGCCGGCGGGACGACGACCATCAACACGCCGCTGCTGCTCGTCGGCCAGTCCAAGAACAACAGCGGTTCGTTTACGCTGGGAGCCAACGCGACGCTGGCGCTGGCCGGAGTCAGCGGAGGGGCGTCGGAACTCTATGTTGGCTGGCATTACAGCGATTCGGGAACCGGCAACAATCGCACAACGCTCGGTACTCTGGATCTGTCGGCAGGAACGGCTACGCTCATGCTCAGCAGGTTGGCGGTTGGCGTGGATTCCCTGGGCAACGATGTCAACAATGCTGCCGCAGGCATCTTGCGCACGAGCACGAATGCCGCGAATCATCTGGCCATCAGCGGCGCCAGCGCCAAGTACGGGCAAGGCGCCGCGGGAGGATTGGTGGTTATCGGTTACGCCGCGAGCAGCACGGCCGATACCCGCGCCACCACCGGTGAACTGACCATTGGCAACCTCGATGCCGGCAGCGCGCTCACGGCGACCGACGACGGCACGGCGATGCTGATCGGTTACAGAAACAACGCCGGGTCGGCGGTCCAGGGCACGGTGAATCTCAACGGCGGGACGCTCACGATCACCACCAGCGGCTCGGCGATCGCGGGCGGCGGCGGGACGAGCCGGCTCAACCTCAACGGCGTTGTGCTCAAGGCCGGCGCGCCCAGCACGGCGTGGATTCAGGGGCTGACCAGCGCCACGCTCCAGTCCGGCGGCGCCACGCTGAACACCGCGGGCCACGATATCGCGATCCCGCAGGCGTTCTCCGGCCCGGGCGGCCTGACGAAGACGGGGGCCGGCACGCTGGCGCTCACCGGCGCCAACAGCTTCAGCGGGCCGTTGACCGTCCTGGAGGGCACGCTGGGCGGGACCTCAGGCAGCGCGGGGGGCGGGGCGCTGACCAACAACGCGACGCTCTCGCCGGGCGCGGGCGGCATCGGCACGTTCGCGCACGTGGGCGCGGTCGTGCTGGGGCCGGCGAGCACGTTGCGCATCGAGGTGGACGGCGCCAACAGCGATGCCGTGGCGGTGGGCGGCCCGGTGCTGCTGGACGGCAGCCTCGCCCTCGCGCTGAACGCGGCGCCCCCGGAGAGCGCGGTCTACGAGATCCTGACGGCGGCCGGCGGGGTGACGGGCGCGTTTGCGGCCACCAACGGCCTGCCGGCCGGGTGGAGCGTCGTCTACGAGCCGCACCGGGTCTGGCTGACCGCCGCGCCAGCGGAGTACCCTCCGGCGGTGACGAACGCCGGCGCCACGGTGACCGGTCCGGGCGCGGCGACACTCACCGGCGCCTACGCCAACGCGGCGCGGGGCGCCGTGACCTTCTGCTGGGGTACGGCGGACGGCGGCACGAACAGTCCGGGCGCATGGCAGTCCAGCACGAACCTGGGCCCGCGCTGGACCACGGCGTTTGCCGCGGACATCCGCGGCCTCTTGTATCCGCTCGACTATGTGTACCGGGTTTACGCCACGAACGCGTATGGCGAGGGCTGGTCCGATCCCGTCGCACGGTTCACGGCCTCGGCCCGGCCGCCCTCGGTCGCGCTGCACAACCTGAAGGCCACGAACATCACGGACACGTCGGCCTGGATCAACGCGAGCCTGAACTGTTCGGGCGCGGTGTACGACGTGTGGGCGTGCTGGGGACCGGCCGACCAGGCGACCAACGCGGCGCTCTGGGCCACGCATACGCGGGTGGGCCGGTACTCGAACGGATGGTTCAACGTCACGCACCCGGTGACGGAACTGACCGGGGACACGCCGACCTGGTACACGTTCCTGGCCAGCAACGCGCTGGACACGGTGTGGGCGGCGCCAGCCGCCAGTTTTGCGACCCTGGATGGTCCGCCCGTCGTGACCAATGCCGGCGCGCTGACCGACGTCGGCCGGGCGACGCTGCGCGGCGAGTTGCTGCAGGGCAACACGGCCGACGTCACCGTCTACTGGGGACGCACCGACGGAGGGCAGACGACGAACTGGGAACACGCCGTCGCGCTGCCGGGAACCCGCGAGGGCGCCTTCGAGACGATGGTGACGGCCGGGTTCTCGGCCGCGGGGTACTACTACACCTGCTTCGCGTCGAACATCCTCGGGAGGGCCTGGGCCAGTCCGAGCTCCAGGTTCTTCGTTGCAGCGAACGCGAGCAACTTCTACTGGACCCATACCGACGGCGGCCTCTGGAGCACCTCGGGCAACTGGACGAATGAAGTGGCCGCGACGGGGCCTGGTGTCGCGGGCCGGACGAACTACACGGTCCATTTCAACGCGGCTGGCACGTACGCCTGCACGCAGGATCTGAACAGCGGCTTCCAGCTCAACCGGCTCGGTTTCGGCGGGCCGGATCTGACGCTCGACGGGAACAGCCTGGCACTGGTGTCCAACGGCGCCGACCAGCCGGAGGTGAACCAGAATGGCGCTGGCGCGGTAGCGATCGCCAACGCGCTCGAGCTGCGTGCCGGCACCACGTTCGGCGGATCCGGTACGGGATTGGTCACGATCGCCGGCGCGCTGGCCGGCCCCGGCGGCCTGACGAAGACCAGCCCGGGGGCGCTGGCGCTCACCGGTGCGAACACGTTCACCGGCGGAACGGCCGTCAACAACGGCGTGCTGACGGTTCATGCGACTGCTTTCTCCACGGCGGCGCGCTCCTATGCGGTGGCTTCCAATGCTGTGCTGGCGCTGGCCGGCGAAACCGGCCTCCCCCCGGGCGCCACGTCAATCTCCGGGTTGGGCGTCCTGCGGATCGCCGGCGGCGCGACCGTGTCGGCAGGCGGCGGCGGCCGCAGCCTGGCCCTGGCGCTCGGCCCCGGTGCGCTGATCGACCTGCAGGCCGGAGGTCTGCTGTTCAACGGAGGCTGGCAGCCCATAAACTGGAGCAACAACAAGGCTTCGATCAACGTGGAGGGCACGCTCAACCTCTGGGACGGGCAGGAGGCCTATGTGGATGCGCTGAACGGCAGCGGCTCGGTGGAAAACGGCCACGGCGGCGTCACCGGAAAGGGGTTAACGGTGGGCGTCAACGGAGGATCGGGTACGTTCGGCGGCGTCTTCAGCAGCGCGAATGGCCCGCGCAGTCTGACCAAGAACGGCGCTGGCGCCCAGGTCCTCACCGGCGTGAACACCTACAGCGGCAGTACCATTGTCAACGGCGGCACGCTCGAAATCGGGGGCGCGGGCCAGCTGGGAGGCGGAACCTACGCCGCGGCCATGGTCAACAACGCTGTCTTCTTCTACAACAGCAGTGCGGACCAGGCCTTGCGCGGCGTCATCAGCGGCACCGGCAGCGTGCTCAAGGCGAACTCCGGCACGTTGACCCTCGCCGGCGCGAACACCTACAGCGGCCCGACCACGGTCAGCAACGGCACCTTGCTGGTGGCCAACACCAGCCTCTCCGGCACTGGCAGCGGAGCGGTCACCGTCAAGGCCGGCGCGACGCTGGGCGGCAGCGGGAGCGTGGCCGGCCCGGCCCGGATCGAGACCGGCGGTCACTTGGCTCCCGGCGGCGGTGACACCGTGGGCACGCTGAGTTTCTCGGCAGCCGGCCTGAATCTCGAGTTCCAGGATGGCGCCATACTGGACTGCAAAATCGGGGGCAGCGACCTCGCGCCCACGAACGACACGGTCAACCTGACGGGCGCGGGCAGCACCATCACCTTCGGCGACACCGCGACGCTGCATCTCTCCCGGGCCGCGGGCGCGACGGTTACCGAACCCGCTTTCGAGCTGGGATGTGTGCTGTTCGCGTACGGGGCGTCCACGCCCCCGCGCCTGCCGGCATGGACGATCGATGCCGGCGACACCGGGTGGGGCCGCTGCACGGTTTCCGTCGATGCGGGCAAGCGGCAGATCCTGCTCAAGATCCAGGCGAGCGGCACGGTCCTCTTGATCCGGTAAGCGAGTTCCTGCGGGTGCGGCGGAGCGGGGGAACTCTGAAAGGGTGTGGAAGACCCGGCAACAGGGCGCTGATGGATGTTTGTAGGTAGTTTTGAGAGGAGTCACGCAATGAACACAGCACGACCACTGCGGAAGGCGACGGCTATCGGATTGACGGTAATGGCGCTGGTTGCGGGCGGCGCCCGGGCGGCGAATCTCAGCCATAATCTGAGCAGCACGCTGACCCTTGCCGGGGATGTATCCTACGATAGCGTGTATGTAGGATCGGGTGGTGGGACTGCGAGTACGATCGTGGATGCGACGGGAACCAGCAGCTTTACCTCCAGCGGCACGCAATTCTATATCGGCGCCGGTCCATCTGGGGTAGGCAGCATGACCGGCACACTGAAACTGGGGATCAGCAGCAGCATCACGGCCACTCAGATCACGATTGGCGGCCTTCAGCCGGATTCCAACGGCACTGCCGGGCACGCCGGACTCGTCACGACCTTGGCAAGCAGCATCACGACCATCAATACCGCCAACATGGCCTTGGGCACCGGCAAGGGCAACGGCACGCAAATCGCCGGATATACGGGTGGGAATTTCGTTTTGGGATCGGGCGCCACACTGAACCTCTATGGACTCACTGGCAGCAACTCGCGGGCCGTGCTTATTCTCGGACGATTGAGTGTTGATACCGCAGCTCGCGGAAAGGGCGCCATGAATCTGTCGGCGGGCACCGCCAATCTGGTGCTCAGCGAGTTGAGCCTGGGCAAAATCACAGTTAACAACGGGTTAGGTGACTCAACCGTGGGAACCTTGACGCTGGGCGCCAGTGCCGCAAACCACTTGGACATTTCCGGTGCAGGCAGTGTGATGAGAATAGCCTATAATTCCCATAACACGACTACGACCACGGGGACCCTCACCATTGGCAACCTCGACAACGCCAGCTCGATCACCTCCACCGACAACGGCACGGCCATTCTGATCGCATACAGGAGCGCCGCATCGGGAACGATTACCGGCACCTTCAACCTCAACGGCGGCACGCTGACCATCACGACCAGCGGTTCGGCGATCGCGGGCGGCGGCGGGACGAGCAGGCTCAACCTGAGCAGTTGCACCCTGGTGGCGGGGGCTTCCAGCACCACGTGGATTCAGGACCTGACCACCGCCACGCTGGCCAACACGGTCACCTTCAACACCGGCAGCTATGACATCACGGTTCCCCAGTCGTTCTCCGGCACGGGTGGACTGAACATAGCCGGCTCGGGCACGCTGGTTCTGGCCGGGGCGAACACGTTCACCGGTCCGGTCACGGTTTCGGGCGGAACCTTGGGCGGTACGCGCTTGGTGTCGGCGGCGGTCAATCCCGCCGGGAAGTTGACCTGCCAGGGCGGCACGCTGTCGCCCGGCAAGGACGCTTTCGCGACTTTTGCGCATACCGGCGCCGTGGAACTAGGGGCTGGCGGCACGTTGAGACTGGACCTGGGCGGGTCCTCGAACGACGCGCTTACCGCTACGGGCGCGGTCACCCTGGATGGAACGCTGACGATCGTGCCGAGCGCCGACCCGCTTCTTCTGGCGGATTACACGCTGATCACGGGAGGTTCGGTCACGGGCAGGTTCTCGGCCACCAACGGGCTGCCGGCGGATTGCAGCATCGAGTACACGGGGACCAGCGTCGTGTTGCACTTCGTCGCGAGCAGTCCGCCGCCGACGCCGGCAGGCCTGGCGGCCACACCGGGGAACGCGAAGGCTCTGCTGACCTGGTCGCCTTCCGTCGGCGCGACGGGCTACAACCTGTGGCGTGCCGGCGCGGAGGCCGGACCGTACGCGATGGTTGAAGCCAACCACCCCGACATGGCTTACACGGACACGGGACTGGCGAATGCCACGCCGTACTACTACAAGGTGTCGGCAACCAACGCGAATGGCGAAAGCGTGCTGTCCGCGGCGGTGTCCGTAACGCCGGCGCTGGCGTCGCCGCCGGCTCCGTCCGGCTTGTCGGCGACGGCGGGCAACCGTGCCGTTCAACTGTCGTGGGCGGCGGTGTTCGATGCCTCGGCCTACCTCGTGAAGCGGGCGCCAGCCAGCGGGGGACCCTACGTGACGGTTGGCACGACGACGGGGACAGGATACCGGGATGCCGGCCTGACGAATGGCGCAACCTGCTACTATGTGGTGACGGCCACCAACGCCACCGGGGAGAGCGGGAATGCGAGCGAGGTCAGCGCCACGCCGGCCATACCGGCGTCGGCGAGCGGCAGTTGGATCACCGACGGGGCCGGGAACTGGTCGGAGAGTGTCAACTGGGCCGCAGGGGTTGTCGCCGTTGGCACGACCGGGGCAGCCGCGTTCACGATTCCCATCACGGGTAGCCGCACGGTCACCCTGGACGCGCCGCCGTGGCCGATCAACAGCATGACCTTCACCAGCAGCGGCGCCAATCACTGGACGCTAGCGGGCGGCGCGTTGGACCTCGTCGGCGCCGGTCCGAAGATTACGGTCAACGCGAGCAGCACCGCGACCGTGGCAGCGGACGTATACGGCACCGCCGGCCTGGCCAAGGCGGGATCCGGCACGCTGAACCTGAACGGCGTCACGGCGCTCGGGAGCGTGACCGTGGGAACTCCCTCAACCGATGGCGGCAGTCTTGTGGTCGGTATCGGCGGCTCGTTGTCCGTGGGAAGCGGTTTGGTCAACACGCTGTACATTGTTGCTCCGGGCTTAGATGGCGGAGCCGGGACTCTTGATGCATCGGCCTCGGCCGACTTTGTCGTGAACGTCGGAACGCTCGGGGTTGCGGACAAGAGCCAAAGCACCGGAACGGGACGCCTGGTGCTTGGCGCCAACAGCACGATCACGGCGGCTACCAAGGTTTCCGTCGCCGATGGCTATGGGAATGCGGTGAGCCTGAATGGAGCCATCTCCAACTCGGCAATCGGGACGACGGCCATTCATACCCCTTCGCTGATCGTTGGCCGCACCAAGACAAACGTCGGCAACGTCACTTTCGGTCACGGTGCCACGCTGACTCTGGACGGCATCGGCGGAGGCCGGGCTCAGTTGATCCTTGGAGAACAAGACGCGAGCTTGGGAAGCGATCGCACCGCCCGTGGAACGATGGACTTGTCGGACGCGATTTCCAACTTGACGCTCAGCCAGCTTGTCGTGGGGCGCAGCACGCCTGCTGCATCGGGCAGCAATGCCTCCCTGGGGCTGATGACCTTGAGCGACAACATCGCGAATCACCTCGACATTGGCGGCAGCGGCAATGTGGTGTTGCTCGGTTACAGCGCCGGTCTGCCGGCCACTGGAACGCTCACAATCGGCAACCTCGGCCCAGCCAGTGTGGTCGAGTCCACCGACGGCGGCACGGCGATTCTCATCGGATACAAGGGCGGTAGTGGTGCGGCCGCCGGCACCCTGACCCTCAACGGCGGCATGCTGACGCTCACCACGACGGGCAGTGCCATCGCCGGCGGCGGCGGCACGAGCACGCTCAATCTCAACGGCGTCACACTGAAGGCCGGTGCGCCGAGCACGACCTGGATCCAGGGTCTCACGAGCGCCACGCTCATGGCCGGCGGCGTGACACTGAACACCGTGGGCCACGACGTCACGATCCCCCAGGCCTTTTCCGGCTCAGGCGGCCTGACGAAGGACGGAACCGGCACGCTGACGCTCCCTGGCGTCAACACCTACAACGGCACGACGCTGGTCAGCGGCGGGAAACTGGTCACCACCACCGCCGCCACCGGCGCGGGCGCGTACACGACCGCCGCGGGGACCACCACGCTGGGCGTGAAAGTTGCCTCGGCCGGGACCACGCTGAATGCATCTTCGCTGACCCTCGGCGCCGGCTCGACGCTGGAGGTGGACTTCGGAGCGCTGGGTGTTCCCACCGTCCCGGTCATGACCGTCAGCGGGGCCGTCGCGGCTGCCGCTCCCGTCACGGTGCGGATTCGGTGCGACGATCCCGGCGTGTTGACGCCCGGCACCTCCTGGCCCCTCCTCCAGTACGGCAGCCTCGGTGGCGGCGGCTTCGGCGCCCTGATCCTCGAGACGCCCCTGCCCGGGAATGTCGCGGGCAGCCTGCACGACGATGGTACGGTGATCCGCCTGGTGATCGCGGAAACGCTGCTGCCGCTGCAGTGGGCCGCGGGCAGCGGGGACTGGGATATCAACACGACCGCCAACTGGATCGACAGCAACAGCGCGGCGGCCAGGTACAGGGAGCCGACCGGCAGCGGAAACGCCGTCACGTTCGAGGATGCGCAGAGCGGCGGGGACACCCCGATCGCCGTGGCGCTCGTCGCGACGGTGCATCCGGCCGGCGTGACCGTCGACGCGGCGAAGCACTACGCGATCGGCGGCAGCGGCAAGATCGCAGGCGCAGCGGGGCTGGACAAGCTGGGCGCGGGCACGCTGACCCTGGCCACGGCCAACGAGTACAGCGGTGCGACCGTGGTGCAGCAGGGCACGCTGCGCGCGGTGAACGTCGCCGGGTCGGCCACGGGCACGGGCGCATTAACGGTGAAGGCCGGCGCCACGCTGGAGGGGACGGGGCGCATCGGCGGCGTTGCCACGGTCGAAGGCGGGGCGCGTCTCGCGCCCGGCGTGACGGGGATCGGGCTGCTGACCGTGGATACGCTTGCCGTGGGCGAGAACGGCGTGCTGGCCTGGGACATTAATCCGGGGGGCGCTGACGACGCCATCGACGTCGTCACGGCGCTGACGCTGCCCTCGCAGCTCACGCTCAACATCAACCTCACGGCGCCGGGCAGCGTCGACGGCACCGTGCTTTTCAGCATGCTGGGGGGCACAACCTACACAGGACCCGACCGGGTCGCCGTGACGGTGACGGGGGCGCCGGGGTTTGTCGCCGCGGTCAGGGAGGGCCCACAGATCGTGCTCAGGCAGGTCTCGCAGGGAACTCTGTTTGAGGTGAGATAGTACCGTCCTGTCGGCCCCGTGCACCGACGGTGAAGGTTCGTTGCGCGGGCTGATCCACGCGGATTCGGCGGAGGATAACCCGTTAAGCAGGTGTTTTGGTTCGTGCTGCTCTGCGTGGCGCTCGTCGCGCCGGGGTGGTGTGCCGAACTGCGCCAGCCGGTGGCGGCGGGGCGCTCCCCGGCCACGGCGGCAGCGGGCCGCCGGCCCGCCACCTACCTGGCCATCTTCAACAACGGCTATGGCAGCGACACGCTGCCGCCGGAGCCCGCGCGGTTCGAGAAGCTGCTGCTGGCCATTGCGGATGAGGGGCACTTCAACGCCGTCCTGTGTCCGTACAGCCCTGAGCGCGAAGCGCTCTGCCGCAAGCACGGCGTGCTCATGGTCGTCGACCTGCTCGCCGACCCCCATGTGTTCAAGAGCCCCGCCGCGTGCGAGGCGCTCTTGCAGACGCTGCGCGGCAACGCCGTCATCGCGGCCTATCACCTCTGGGCGGACCGCTTCGGCAACACGGGCCCGGGTCGGGTTCGGGACATCGACAACGTGCATGCGTGGGATCCGACCCACGCGACGTACATCGGAACCTACCAGAGCGAGGGACTCGGCTTCCTGGCCAAGTCCGATTTCATCAGCTACTACGACTTCGCCTGGAAGCGGGGCCCGGAGAAGAACTTCCCCAACCTGCTCGCCGCGTGGCGCACGGCGCAGGCCGGTGACAACCGCCTGGGCCGCTACTGCGCCACGGACGCCGGCCTGCCGGGGAAGGGGAACTTCAACCGCTTGCTGTACACGCAGACGACCTCCATCGCCTGCGGCCTGCGGGCCGCGATGTGGCATATCGGGTCGCGGATCATGGACATGGGCAGCTTTCAGTTCAACCCGTATGGCAAGGACCTTGCGGCGGTGAACGCCTGGATCGAACCGCTGCGGGCGGAGATTGCGAAGCTCGGCCTGCCGACGGCCATCTACTCCACCGCCTGGACGCACGACTGGAACAACCGCCCCGTGCAGGCGGCCGGGGGTGCAACGGCCATGCCGCCGGGCCTGGACGAACAACGGTTTCCGGCCGATTTCTGGCTGCAGCCCGCCGCCGGCGAGTTCGTCATGGGCGTGTCGGCGTACGACGGCACGAGCCACGAGGCGGTGTTCATCGCGAACCACAACGCGTATGCGGGGCAGGAGGTGACGCTGACGCTGCGGCGCGCCGTGCGGCCGCTGATCTTCGACCGGCGGTCCGGGAAGTACGCGGCCGTGGCGGTCCGCAGCGGGTCCTTCAGCCTCGCGCTCGACCCGGCCGGCGGGGCGCTCGTGCGGTTCGAGTGACCCTCAGGCCTGCTTCTTCGCCGCGGCTTCCTTGCGGAATTGGCCGGGGCGCTTGCCCGTCGTGGCCAGGAAGACGTTGGAGAACGAGAAGGCCGTGCGGTAGCCCAACTCGGCAGCGATCGCCTCGAGCGTCATGAAGGTCTCCTTCAGCAGGCTCTTCGCCCTCTCCATGCGCATGTTCCGCAACAGCTCCATCGGCGTGACGGCGTGGTACGCGCGGACGATCCGGTGCAGATAGCCGGCGCTCACGTTCAGTTCCGCCGCCATCCGGGTGGCGGTCCAGTCCTCGTGCAGGGACTTGCCGACCCGGTCCCACATCCCGAAGAGCCGGTGGCGCAGCATGCGGGCGTGCGGCTCCTCGATGTCGGCGAGTTCGCGGTCCAGGTAGAGCAGCACGATGGCGGCGTAGTGCGCGCCCACCTGGTTGGAGTCGAAATTCCCGGAGAGCGACTCCAGCGCCAGGCGCTGCAGCGCGAAGTCCATGCTCGCGGGCGCGAGCGCCCGGCGCACGAGCAGATTCGCGTTGCGGATGGAACTCCACCGCTCGACGTCGTAGATGTGGAAGAAGAGGCCGCGGCAATGCTCTCCGGGCTGGAGCTGGAGCCACAGCCCCTGGTCGATGCGCGACACGAGCAGGTCGCCGGCCGTCAGGAGGCGCCGGTAGTCCTGGCTGGTGGCCGTGACCGTTCCGTCGATGACGAAGTAGACCAGGTGGTCGTCCGAGCGGTCGGTGCCGGCGAGGTACTTGTCCCGCAGAATATCGATGCCGCAGCGGCTGATGCCGCTCGCGATCAGCGGCTTCACGCACTCGGCGGCGGTGTTGACGTCGAGGAACTTGCACGTGGGGCCCACGTCGACCCGGGCCGATGTGATGCGGCGCAGGACGTAGAGCGGCGGCAGGTACAGGTCTGTCGGGCGCCGCGTCGCGCGGCGCCGCGGCATCTGACCGGATTCGGCATGTTTCGGCGCAAGCACAGCGCCTCCTTATAGCGATCTCGCGGATGCGCCTACAAGCATCAAGTTCCCGGGTCCATACTCACTTCACGCTTCCCTCACGGAGGTCGGCGCAGACCAGCTCTTTGTCGTTCCTGGCATACACGCGCTGCAAGGCGAAGGCGGGATGGGACCAGCAGACGCCCTTGCCGCTCCTGGACAGTTGGCCCTGGGTGGGTTCGATCAGTTTCGCCCGGCTGATTGCCGCGAAGCCCTGGGGCGACAGGCGGCCGATAAGCAGTTCGCCCTGTTCGTTGAACATCCAGACCTGCTGTCCGTTCTCGACCATGTGTATGCTGGCCCAGCGCGCACCGGGTACGGCGGTCGCATCCTCCCAGACACGGTCGCCGTTCCCGGCGTTCAGGCAACGCAACTGCCCGTAGCTGTCCACGCCGTAGACGTAACCGCCACGCATCAACGGCGTGCTGAACATGCAATGCAGGGCATCGGTCTCCCGCTCGCTCCTGCCGATGCGTCGCCACGCGAGGTCGGCTGTCAGCGTGTCGCGGCCCAGCTTGAACATGTACGACCCGTCGTAGAAGCAGGCCAGGAAGAGCCGGTCGCCGTCCACGACCGGGGTCGGGACGTTGATGACCATCTGCTTCGGCGGCGTGGGATGGCTCCAGTACACGGCGCCCGACAGCGGATCAAGCCCGGCGAGGCGGTCGCCCGTCCAGCAGACCAGCACGCGTTTGCCGGCCTGAACGATGACGATGGGCGCCGCATAGGATGCCCGGTCGCTCAGCGCGCGCCACTGCTCCGCGCCGGTACGCCTGTCCAGCCCGACGATGCAGGCATCGGGCTTGGCGCCGAGCTGCACGACGACCAGCTCGCCCTCGACGAGCGGCGCCGAAGCCAGCCCCCAGATGGGCCTGGCGATCTGGTAGTCCACATCCGGGGTCTTCTTCCAGAGAAGCTTGCCAGTCGCGGCGTCAAGGCACCGCAGGTGGCCCGTCGTGCCCAGGGCATACGCCCGCCCGTCGTCAATCGTGACCGACGCCCGGGGGCCGTCGGGATAGCCGACCCCCGCGTACCGGCACTCGTAGCCGTGAACCCAGACGTTGCTGCCGGTTGTCGCGTCGAAACAAAGGACGCGTTCCTGCTCGCCGGCAGTCTGCACGCGGTCGGTCACGTAGACTCGGCCGCCAGCTACCGTGGGTCCGGAATAGCCGGCCGAAATCTCCGCCCGCCACAGGATCTTGAGTCCCGTGCTTGGGAACTCTTTCAGTAAGCCCGTTTCGCGCCAGACGCCGTTGCGCTCGGGCCCGCGCCACTGGGGCCAGTCGTCCGCGAGGCCACAGCGGACCGACCATGCAACTGCGCAGGCAAGGAGTGCGATAAAGATCCGCTTCATGGCAGAGAGTTTTCCTTTCAGGGTTGGCCCGTGCGGGGCGGGGCAGCCGGCTCGCTGCCGGGAACGGTCACGCCGCGCCGCGTCAGCAGGGAGCCCTCGTTCAGGTACAGCTCCACGAGCGCCTTGCGATAGCCGACCGCGGCGGCGGCTTCGAGCATCCGGCTTGCCAGCAGATCCCGCTGGGCCTGCGCGACGAGCAGCGCGGTGGACTTGCCGAAGCGAAACTTCTCTGTCTCCGCCTGCAGGGCGTCGGCCCGGAACCGGGTGGTGGCGGCTGTCGCGGCGACCTGCTCCCGGGCGCGGCGGATCTCGACGCAGGCCGACCGCACGTCGAGTTCGACCAGCTGGGCGAGGTTGTCCAGCGCCTCGCTCACCTGTTCGCGGCTGAGCACGGCCCGGCGGTGGCGGGCGTCCGCGTCGCGCCGGCCCAGCGGATACTCCAGCTGGACGCCGAACGTGGTGTCGTGCCCGTCGCGGCCGATGTCGCTGACGGCGTTGCCGAAGGAGTCGGCGTACCCGGTCCGCCCGAGGTTCAGGAACAGGTCCAGCCGGGGCAGCAGGCCGTTCTTCGTCTTCACGACCTCCAGCTCGCCCCGCTGCACCTGCAGCCTGGCCTGGTTCAGGTCGGGCCGCAGGCGCGCGGCCAGCTGGACGCTGGCCTCCTCGTCTTCCGGGTCGGTGTCGAGCGGGGGCAGCGGGTCCAGGAGCACGAGCGTGCGCCGGCCGAACGTAACCCCGGCGGGGCTGACGAGGCGGAGAAGCTGCAGGCGGTGCCTTTGCAGTGCGCTCTGCGCATTGATCAGGCCTTCCTTGCGCGACGCGACCTCGGCCTCCGCCGCGGACGCTTCGATGACGCCGATGGCCCCGACCCGGATGCGCTCGCGGAGGTCCGCCAGCTGCTGCTCCGCCAGCCTCAGGGATTCGCGCACGATCTCGATTTGCCGCTGGGCCAGGAAGCAGTCCCAGTACGCCGCCTCGATCTGCGCGACGAGCGACTCGGCGAAGCCGCGCAGTTCGTACTGCGAGGCCAGCGTGTCCAGCCGGGCCTGCCGCAGGCTGGCGAGGTTGGCCGCGAGGCGTCCGCCCTGCAGGAGCGACTGCGTCACGGACAGGCCGGCCCGCGCGGCGTCGAAGCTGTCGGTCAAAAGCGGTGAGTCCGTGAGGGTTGCGCTCCCGCCGAGCGCCAGCCGCGTGCCCGTGGGCAGGCGCTGTTCGAGCGCGACGTCTCCGGAGTCGGTCGTGCCCGTTGTGTTCGTCAGGCTGCCGGCGGACTGCGCGGCGGCCTCGCCCTTCCGGTCCTGCCGGGCCAGGCTGGCCGTCAGCACCGGATCGAAGACCGCGCGGGCCTGGTCTTCGCCCGTGCGCACGATCTCCGGGGCCAGGCGCTCGACCTTGAAGGCGCGGTTGTGCTCCAGGCCCCGCAGAATGGCGCTGGCGACCGTGAGCTGCAACGGACCTTCGGAAGGCGCGTTGGTGACCGCGGCGGCAGGGCTCGCCGCGCGGCCGGGCGCCGTGCTGGCGGGATTGTCGGCCGCGCGGGCGGGCGCGATGCAGCAGGCGGAGCAGGCCGCGCAGACGAGGGCGGCGACATAGGCGGGTTTCAAGTCAGGTATCATCGTGCTCACTCCGCAAGAAAATCGACCTTCGCCGTCAATTCGGGCGTGAGGGTCCGATCCGGCGCTTTGATCTGGACCTTGACTTGCAGCGTCCCCTTCGCGCGGCTGGCTTCCGGCGCGATTTCCGCCACGCGGCCCTCGTACTTACGCTCCGGGTAGGCCTCGGGGTTGATCCGGCAGGGCTGGTTGAGATGGACCTTCGGCGTGTCGGCCTCGCTCAAGTCCACCTCGACCTGCAGGTCATTCAGGTCGGCCATGGCCAGGAACGTGGTGCTCGGGCCGCGCCCCCCGCCGAAGCTCTGCGGCGTGACCAGCTCGTTCGGGTTCACGAGTTTCTCCAGGATCGTGCCGGCGATCGGCGCGCGGATCGTGCACCAGTCGAGATAGGCTTGTGCGAGCGCAAGCTGGCCCTTCGCGATCATGACCTGCGCCGCCGCGGTGTCGCGGGCGCGCCGGGCCTCGTCCAGCGCGCTGACGCTATCGATGTTGCGGCCGGACAGCGCCTGCTGGCGCGCGAAGCTGACCACGGCGTTGGTGTGCTGGGCTTCGGCGAGCGCGAGCTGGCCCTGCGCCTCCTGCACGCGGGCGCGCTGCTCGTCGTTCTCGAGTTCGACCAGCACGTCGCCCTGCTTGACGACGTCGCCCTTCTTCACGCCGATCCACTTGACCGTGCCCTGGAACTTCGGGCTGATCGCGATGCGTTCGCGCGGGATCACGTAGCCGCTGACGGTCAGCACGACGTCGCCGGGCTTCGCCGCGGCGGCGGGGGCCGGCGCCGTGTCGGTCGCGGCCGGCGCCCCCTCGCCCGCGCGGGAGGGGGTCGGCTTGCGGTCACGCTTGCCGGTGGCGGCCAGGATGAGCAGGCCGATCGCGATGACCGCCGCCACGAACACGAAGAGGAGCGCCGGGCCGGCCTTGCGGCGGCCCTTCTGCGCGGGCGGGATGGTCAGCCGTGACAGTGTTTCCTGCGACGATGGGCTCATGCGTTTCCCTTTCGGCTGCACAAAGTAGTCATACGGCCCTCAGTGCGTCCAGCACGGGTTTACGGGCAGCCAGGCGCGCGGGCAGCAGACCGCCCAGGACGCCCATGGCGACGGCGAACAGCAGACCGCGGGCCAGCAGCTCGCCCGTGATGCGGAATTCGAAGGCGACCTCGGCAAACGTGCTCCAGCCGATGGTGCCCGTCGCCACGCCGTTCAGCGGCAGCGAGAGCAGGCACCCGAGCACGCCCCCGGCCACCGACAGCAGCACCGACTCCAGCAGGAACGAGAGGTAGATCTCCCGCCGCCGGAAGCCCAGCACGCGGAGGGTCCCGATCTCGCGGGTGCGGGAGCCGACCGCGGCGTACATGGTGTTCATGGCCGAGAACGCGGCGCCGATGCTCATGACGATCGCCAGGAAGCTGCCCAGGAACTGGATGGGCCCGGCCATTTGCGTCTGTTCCTTGTAGTAGTCCGTTTCGGGCAGCACGCGGACCTGCAGCCGGCGGTCGCTTTCGATGCGCCGGATCAGCGTCGCCGCGGCGGCCGGGCTCGCGGCGCGGAGCAGGACGGTGCCGTAGAAGTCGCGGCGGAAGACCGAGAGGGCCTCGTTGGCATCGACCCAGATTTCCGATTCGTAGGCCGTCTTGCCGGCGTCGAACATGCCGACCACGTGCCAGCGCTGGCTGCCGGAACGAAACGTATCGCCAACGCGGCAGTGCGCGAAGCGGTCCGCGATCTTGCGGCTGACGATGCACTCGCGCAGGCCGGGCCGGAACATGCGCCCCGCGACGAGGCGGCTCTGGGGCCGCAGCGCCGGGCCGGCCGGCTCCATGCCGCGCATGCTGACGTTCGCGCCGCCGCTGCCGTCGGCGCGTGGCAGGTAGACGAGCAGGCCGATCTCGGCCGACATGAGGAGCCGGCCCTCGCTGTCGCGCGCGATCCCGTCGCGATAGCGGAGCAGCGCCACCTCGCTGCGCTGGATCTGGCTGCTGGATTCCGCCGTCGAGCCCTTGCGGAGCACGAGCAGGTTCCGCTCGTCGCCCGTGCTGACGTACGTCGCCTTCAGGCCCCGCGCCAGCGCCATGACCATGATGAACACGGCCACGACCAGGGCCACGCCGAGGGCCGTCGCCAGCGTGAGCCGCCAGCGCATGCGCAGGTTCCGGAGGTTGTAGCGGATCGGAATCGCCATGGTTCAGTCCAGCTCCCTGAGCCCCGCCACGATGCCCAGGCGGATCGCGTTGTACGCCGGGATGGCGCAACTCGCAAGGCCCAGCGCCACCGCGATCAGCATGCCCGCGGTGAGAATGTGCGGCGTGACCTCGAACTTGAGGAAGAAACCCCGGCTGAGCTTGTAGACATCGATATGGGTGAACAGCGCCCAGGCGCCGAAGCAGCCGACGAACCCGCCGGCCACGGCCAGCCCGAAGGACTCGGCCACGATCAGGCCCAGTACGTGCAACCCGTTGAAACCGATGGCCTTGAGAATCGCGATCTCGCGGATCCGCTCCCGGATGGACATGCTCATCGTGCTGGCGGTCACGAGGATCATGGTGAAGACGATCACCAGCGAAATGGACCCGACCAGCATGCGCACGTTGCCGAACATCGAGACGAACTCCAGCGCGAAGGCGCGCTCGGTCTCCGTCTTCGTCTCCGCGTCCGTGTTGCGGAAGGCGTCATCGATGCCCTGGATGAGCCGCGGAATGACCGCCGCGTTGCTGGCCCGGAGCCAGAACGTGCCGGCGAGCCCCGGGTCGCCCATCAGCTCGTCGAAGTAGGCGTGGTGGAAGAAGAGGTTGGTCTCGTCGACGCCCTTCTGGTAGACCGCGCGGATGGTGAGCTCCGGGCTGCAGTCCCAGAACGTGCCGACCAGCGTGAGCTTGTCGCCGATCTTCCACCCGAAGCGGTTCATGGTCTTGATGCCGACCACGCAGGCGGCCTTGTCCTGGATGAAGTCGGCCATCTGCTTCGGATCGAATTCCGCCTCGGAGAAGAGCCGGGCGATTTTGTTTCCCTCGCACGCGAACTGCGGAAAGAAGTTCTTCTCGTCCTTGTACACGCCGCCGAACCAGGTGAAAGGCGAACACACCTCCACGCCGGGCATGTGCTCGATCCGCGACCGGTACCGCGCGGGCAGGACATTCGCGAGCGATACGCGGTGGCGCACGACGAGGCGGAGGGCCGCGTCTTCGGAAGAGGCTGGCTGGGTCAGCTCGCGGAGCGCGGTCTGCAGCACGGTGAAGAGGAAGAGGCTGAGCGCCACGCTGAGCACGGTCAGCGTCAGCCGGCGCTTGTTGCGGAGCGCGTTGCGGAGGATGAAGCCCGGGATGGTCATGGCGGCAGGGGGGTGTCGGCGAGCAGTTCGCCCTTTTCGAGGTGCACGATGCGCCGCGCGTGCGCGGCGGCTTTCGGGTCATGCGTGACCATGATGACCGTCTTGCCCGCGTCGCGGTTGAGCGTGCCAAGCAGGTCCAGCACGTCCGTGGCCGAGTGCGCGTCCAGGTTGCCGGTCGGCTCGTCGGCGACGAGCAGGGTAGGGTCGGTGACGATGGCCCGCGCGATGGCGACGCGCTGTTCCTGGCCGCCGGAGAGCTGGCGCGGCAGGTGGTGCATGCGGTCGGCGAGCCCGACGAGGTCCAGCGCGGCCTCGGCGTGGCGCCGGCGCTCGCCGGGCGTCAGGGCGGTGATGAGGAGCGGCAGCTCCACGTTCTCGGCGGCGGTCAGCACGGGGATGAGGTTGAAGGTCTGAAAGACGAACCCGACGTGGCTGTTGCGCCAGTCGGCCAGCTCCGTCTCGCCGAGCGTCGCCACGTCCACGTCGCGCACGATGCACTGGCCCTCCGTCGGACGGTCGATCCCGGCGATGATGTGCAGCAGCGTGCTCTTGCCGGAGCCGCTTGGCCCCATCAGCGCGAGAAACTCACCCTCCGCGATATCCAGCGTGATGCTGTTCAGCGCGGTGACCTCAATGTCGCCCTGCCGGTAGACGCGCGTCAAGTTGCGGATCTGGACCATCGCCCGATTCATGGGCCGGCACTCTACCACAGCCGCCGCTCGTGAGGAAGGGGAAGCGCGTCTGAAGACGCAGGAGGGATGGCGATAACGGCGGGGACCGCCGTCTCCACGCCTCGTCGCCTGCCCACGCTATGGAGACGGCCGTCCCCGGCCGTTACGTGCAATATCAGCACCCTGCGTCACTGA